>NZ_JBSFJU010000004.1:0-231979 GCF_053598215.1 Kitasatospora sp. NPDC001175
CCCGCCACCTGCCACAACGCCCATTGCTCACCGGTAGAAGCGGCGCCAGGCGCTCCCACTGGGCATCCGTCAGATCACTCCTACACCCCATAGTCGTATCAACGACTCAACTGATCGCCAGGACACTGCCTAGCGGCGTCCCAGGAGCCGAAGAGCCCTTGCCCCCGGAGCGCTCGGATCGGCGGTGCGGAGTTCGAACTCCTCGGGGAGGGGGAAGCCGGTCAGCGCTCTGCGGACGGGCGGCCCGCCGTCACGTCCCTGAGCTCGTCGAGTGACTCCTGGATGAGTTGCGCCAGGCTCCGCCGGCCGGTTTCGTCGAGCCAGCGTTCGAACGCGATCTTGAATACGGCGATCCCCGCCTCGGCGGCCAGACCTGCGGCCGTGTCCGCGACGCCGCGCTGACGCAGTGCGTCGGCGAGTGCCGCGGACAGCGACGCGAGCTTGATCAGTTCCCGTTCTCGGAGCTCCGCGTTCGCGGCGATGACGGTCTGACGCCGCCGAGCGCTGTCACGGCGCTCCTGGAGCACGACGGCGGCGGCCTCGAGGGCCGCGCCCACCGCCTCGATCGGCGCCGCGGAACCAGGTGCCCCGGCGACGGCGCTCACGAAGAGCTCCTGCAGTGCGCCCGCGCCCGCGAACAGGACCTCGCGCTTGTCGGCGTAGTGCCGGAAGAACGTCCGCTCCGTCAGCCCGGCCCGTTTGGCGATCTCCGCCACCGTGGTCTGCTCGTACCCGCGCTCGATGTAGAGCTCCAGTGCCGCCTGTTCGAGCCGGCCGCGCGCGTTTGGCTCCCATCGACCCATGTGCTGAATCCTAGCTGATGACAGCGACTGACATCGGAGCTACGCTGTGAGCGATGACAGTCCCTGACATCGCGACCTGTCGTCGCGCATGCCTGTTGCAGGGATCCAGAACTCACCTGGAGGTCTTCTCATGCGTGTTTTTGTCACCGGAGCGTCCGGCTGGATCGGCTCCGCCGTCGTTCCCGAGCTCATCGGCGCGGGCCATCAGGTTGTCGGACTCGCCCGCTCGGACGCCTCGGCCGCCGCCCTCACCGAGGCCGGGGCCGAGGTGCACCGCGGCACTCTTGACGATCTCGACAGCTTGCGGAGTGCGGCTGCCGCGTCGGATGGTGTGATCCACCTCGCGTTCAAGCACGACATCGCCTTCTCGGGGGACTTCCAGGGCGCTGCCGATGCGGATCGCCGCGCCATCGAGGCGTTCGGAGAGGTGTTCGCGGGATCTGATCGACCGTTCGTCATCGCCTCCGGGATGATCGGGCTCGCACCGGGGCAGGTGGTGACCGAAGCCGACGGGCTCGGTCCCGACTCCGGGGCGGCGGCGTCCCTGATCAGCGGTGCGGAGACTCGAATGGCCAATGCCCGGGCGACGCTCGCCCTCGCTTCCCGCGGCGTCCGCTCGTCCGTCGTGCGGCTCCCCCCGACGGTGCACGGCGAGGGAGATCACGCCTTCATGGCGACCCTGGTCGCGATCGCTCGCGACAAGGGCGTTTCCGGCTACCTCGGTGACGGGTCCAACCGCTGGCCGACGGTGCACCAGACCGATGCCGCGCACCTCTTCCGGCTGGCGCTGGAGACGGCTCCGGCGGGATCGATGCTGCACGCGGTCGCCGACGAGGGCGTGCCGATCCGTGCCGTCGCCGAGGTGATCGGCCGGCAGCTCGACCTCCCGGTGGCCGCCGTCTCCCACGAGGACGCGGGCGAGCACTTCGGCTGGCTGGCCAGCCTCGTCGCGGTGGACAGCCCGGCTTCGAGCGCGCTGACCCGTGAGCTGCTGGGGTGGCGGCCGACCGGTCCCGGGCTCGTCGACGATCTGGAGAAGGGCCACTACTTCTGGGTTGACCGGCCCTCTCGGTGGTAGCCCGAATCACCGTCCGGCAGGACTGGTTGGCTCCGGTGGGTGTGACGCGCCCGTCCAACCGATGCGCCGGGGCGGCTCGTGGGCGTGTGTGAGGCGCCAACTCCTCTGTCTCGTCAGGGAGGCGGAGCGGCGGACCGGGGCAGGCACCCAGGAGCTCCTGGCGTGCGATCCGGCCCAGCGGTCTCCCCCCGTTCGCGGCCGGCGCCCATCCGGAAGAACCGGATGCCAAGGCCGCCGCCGGCCCCGGACTCCACCTGCCGAGAACCGGAGAACTGCGGGAGCTGATCGTCGAGCGGATCGAGTCCGCCTGATACCGGCCGGGGGCCGGCTCGGGCGGACTCGACGCTCATCTGGGTGCGATTCGGACCGGCGAGGGCATCGGCCATCCGGCAGGGGCGATGAGTCAGGCTGCGACCCAGCCGCGTGACTGCGCGGACGCGATGACGGCTTCCCGGATCTGAAGGATCTGGGCGGAGGTCAGTGTCGGCACTTCCTTGAGGAGGAGTTCGGTCAGCTGCTGCCGGAAGTCGGCGGTCGGCAGCGCATCGCTCGCGCCGCAGCTCGCGTCTGCGCTCACGCCGCCGTTCGCGAGGTCGCCCGAGCGGAGCAGTCGCCGCTGTGGTGCCGGCCTCGCTGCCGAGCCGTCAGATCCGGCGGAGTCGAGCAGCCGGACCTGAGACGCGACCGGGCCGCGATCGCCGTCCTGGAGTTCGAACTCGACCCGCACGCCGGAACGGAACAGGTACTTCTCCTCCGTCAGGTCGTTCGCGTGCATGAAGACGTCCTCACCACCCAAGTCGGATGCGATGAAACCGTACCCGCGGACGTCGTCGAACCTCAGAACCCTGCCGGAAACCAACACGAACCACACACCCCAACACAACTCGGACCGTCGACGAAGACGCCACCTTGATCGGCGTCCGGGGCAGCGTATCTCCCTCCTTCCGCAGGGTCTCCAGGTTTCCCGGAACCGATCCTTCGTGGCCGAGTCCCATGGGTGCGCCCGCGCTGACGGGTGACGGCCAGCCGGTGGTGCGGTGAACTGCCGTCTGGAGCGTCAGACCGCGATGGCGTGGACGCCGGGGCGGGCAAGGGAGTTGGCCCGGCCGGCCACCAGCGTGCGCAGGGCCTGTCCGGCCGCGGCGTTGGTAGGGGTGAGCGCGATCAGGCGCTGATCCGAACCGCCCGGGGCGGCGAGCACGTCGTAGCAGACGGTCAGCCCACCGACCGACGCGTGCCGGATGCGCTTGCTGCCGTGGGCGGTCCGATCGCGAACGCCGGTTGCCCTCCGGCGCGGAGGGCAACCGGCGCTCGGTCACGACACGTTGACCGCGGTGTCGTCGAGGACGAAGGAGGTCTGCTTGGTGTAGTCTTCGGCGCCGCTGAACTTGAGGGTCACCGTCTGGCCGGCGTAGGCGGCCAGGTCGAAGCTGTGCTGCTGGTAGCCGGCGGCCGCGTTGACGTTGGAGTAGGTCGCCAGGGTGGTGCCGTTCGCGGTCACCGTCAGCTTGTCGTACGCGGCGGTGCCGGGCTCGGCGGTGTCAACGTGCAGCCAGAAGCTGAAGTTGTAGCTGGTGCAGCCGGCCGGCAGGGTCACAGTCTGGGCGAGCGTGTCGGTGTTGGTGCTGCCGTATCCGTCCAGCCAGGCGTCGTACGTACCGGAGCGCGGCGGCTCGCTGGAGCTGCTGTTGATGGTGCCGCTGCCGCCGGTGCTGGTCTCCGTCCAGCCGGCCGTCGAACCGGCCTCGAAGCCCGGGTTGGTGAGCAGCTGGGCCGCGGTGCAGCCGCTGCCGCCGGAGGGCTGAACGGTCCAGGTGAAGGTGGTGGAGGACGACGGACCGGTGGAGTCGGTCGCGGTGGCCGTCACGGAGTAGGTCCCGGCGGTGGTCGGGGTGCCGCTGATCAGCCCGGTCGAGGAGTTGAGGCTCAGGCCGGAGGGGAGGCCGGACGCGGTGTAGCTCAGGCTGCCCCCGGCGGTGTCGGTGGCGGAGAGCTGGAGGCTGGTGGCGGTGCCGGCGGTGGCCGTCCGGGCACCGGGGTTGATGAGGCTGACGCTGCCGGTCGTGGTGCCGCCGCTGCCCGAGGCGAGCCAGGCGCTGGCGTTCAGGGCGAGCGCGGCGTCGGTGCCGGCCGGGTCGTTCCAGCCGTCGTAGAGGGTGTTCCCGGCCGTGCCGGTGCCGTCGTCGATGGGCGAGCTGTCACCCCAGATGGCGACCCGGCCCTTGCCGAAGGTGCTGGTCGCGAAGGCGGCGCCGGTGGTGCCGGAGTAGCCGGTGCGGTAGACGATGCCCTTGACCGAGGGGTTGTCGGCCGGCTTGAGGGTGAAGGTGGTGCCGTTGCGGATGATGCTGCCGGTGACGGTGCCGAAGGGCCCGTGCAGGACGGGGTCGGTGGCGTCGTTGATCGCGGTCGGGTTGTCGGTCTGGATGTTGAGCAGGTCGACCGAGAGCCCGAACGGGTCGTTGCTGTCGACCGAGTTGGTGGTCATCAGGTCGTTGATGATCGCCGGGGAGTCCCAGCCGTCGTTGTTGCGGTCGCTGACGGTGTGGTCGGAGATCAGGAAGAGACCGCCGCCGTTCTGGACGAACTTCATCACCGCGGTCTTCTCCGCGTCGCTCAGCCGGATGTTCGGCTCGGGCAGGACGAACTCGTCGAAGTTGGCGAGGTCCAGCGCGCCACCGGTGCCGTAGGTGATGGTGGAACCGCTCGGCAGGGTCTTCAGGCTGTACTGGCCGGTCTTCTGGAGGGCCACGCCCCAGCTGGAGATGGCCCCCGTCCAGTCGGTCTCGGACTGCGGGTTGGCGTTCTGCCCGAGCGGGTCCGGCTGGCTGGTGCTGATGATCCAGTCCGCGTTGCCGGCGGTCTCCGCCTTGCTGTTGTCGAACAGGATCCGGTGCTGCGTGGTCGCTGCGGCCGGCGTCGCCGCCGCAGCGCGGTGGGGTGTGGCGGTCGCGCCCGCGATCGCTGCCAGAGCGGCGGCGGTCAGGGCGAGCGGGCGGGTGGCGCATCTCGATCTGAGCATGAGTCAGACTCCTCGTGCTGTGGGGTGACAGAGGACGGTGCTACGCGCGTAGGCGCGCCGGACACCGTTCCATGATGGGGTAATCAGAGCTTGAACGGAGTACGTCGGATCGGTGTAACTGCTGCTCCGCCGCGCCTCCTTCGACTCCTTCGGTCGGTCGCTAGAGCGCCCGGACGTGTCCTGAGCAGCCCGTCCAGGGGGCAGCGGGAGTTCGAAACGTCCTTGCGCTTGGAACGACCGCCAGATTTGCCGAAAATGACGGTGCGTCCGGTGCGAGGTTTTCGGGCGCGCCGTCTGCCGTCTGCCTACCTGCCGTCGGGGTGCGCCGGCTACCGGCTGTACTGATCGGAGGTTGACGGGCCGCAGTGCGGTCGGCAGCGGCCGCGTTTCCCGGACGGCTTCACCGTGATGCCGCGAGGTCGAACGTCGCCGTCGTCTGGCACAACAACCAAGACTCCCCGATCACTTGCTCGCGGATCGCCCATGACCACTGATCACATCGGGAGGAATCGTCCAGGTCCGACCGTGCTGGGAGACGGTCATGGGCGCGGTTCACCGTCTGGCACGGGCGGTGAACACCGGGAGGTAGCCACATCCTGAGCATGGACGCGGCGAGCCCCTCCGGGGCGTTCGGAGTCTTCGAGGGGGCTGGCTTCGTGCCGAAGACGCGGTACGTGCGCTGGGCGCTTGGGGCCTGACTGGTAGTAAGTAGCGGCGCGCCGACAGCAGATGACGGCGTTTCCACCGCACAGTGACCTGCACCTGAACAAGGCGGTCGTGCGGGAGGAGGCGGACGTACGACCGGGCCCTGCAGTGACCGGAGCCGGCCGCCAGCAGGGCGCGCGGCGCGCGGACCGGTCCAGGACTCGGCGGGGCGAACCTGTCCCCGAACCGCTCCCTCCGAATCCGGTACCACCGGCACCCGATTCGGACCCGGCCCCGCCGCCGACCCCGGAGCCGCGATGCGCCCACGGCCGGCGCACGTACGGATTGCGTCCAGAAGCCGGCGGAAGTCGCTGGACGATGCGCTGCGCGTGCTGGCGAACCGCGCCGGCCTGCCGTAGACGGTGCGGGACAAGGGGCGGCCCCTCCTCTCACCCGTGAGCGGAGGGGCCGTTACTGACCTCGGCACTTCAAGGTGATGGGTTTTGCCGGACTGGAGCGATGGGCCATGGCGTGGACGGGTGGTGCTGTCCGAGCCGCGCAGCTCGCCCGCGTGGTGACGCCAGGTCGCCGTCAACGAAGGCGGCCCTGCTGCCGTCCGGGTTCCAGGTGAGGTCACGGACACGACGGATGGAGCTTTCCCGCAGGGCGTCCTGGAACGGTGCGGTGGCTGTCACGGGCTCGCAACAGGGCGTCGCGCCGGCGGGCGGGGCTGTCAACGGGCGGGCGGCCGTGGCGGTGACCGGAACCGGAGAGCGGGGAACCGTCGCCGCCCCCGTCACGTCGAAGGGCCATGACGAACCGCAGTTCCGGAAACCGCCGCGGCGCGGCCCTGCTCCTCAGCGCCACGCTCGCCGCTCCGCTGCTCACCGGCTGCGGTGGCAGCGGCGCCGCCCCCGTGGTGGTCCGGGCCTCCGCGCCCGCCACCTTGACTCCGGTCGACCCCGCACAGGTCACCGCGGTCTCCTCCGCCACCAGCGCCTTCGGCCTGGACCTCCTGCACGCCCTCGCCGGTACGCCCGACGGCGCGAGCCGCAACCTCGTCCTCTCCCCGTCAGGCCTGGCCGCCGCGCTCGCCATGGTGCTGCCCGGCGCCCGCGGTGCCACCGCCGACGAACTCGCCAAGGCCCTGCACACCGGCCTCACCCCGCAGCAGTACGCGCTGGCCGCCGGCGCACTGGACCGCCGCATCCCGCCCACCGACGGGCTCACCCTGCGCCAGGCCGACGACCTCTGGGCCCAGCAGGGCTTCCCGCTCGCCCAGGCGTACCTCGCCACCCTCGCCGCCGCCTTCGACACCGGCGTGCACACCACCGACTTCAAGAAGGACCCGGACGGCTCCCGCAGGAAGGTCAATCAGGCTGTGGAGAAGGCCACCGACGGCCGGATCAAGGACCTCTTCAACGAGAAGCAGATCACCAAGGACACCCGGCTGGCGCTCACCGACGCCCTCTACCTCAAGGCGAAGTGGGCCTCCCCGTTCAAGCACGCGCACACCTCGGACCAGCCGTTCCACCGCCTCGACGGCTCCACCCCCGCGGTCAGCACGATGAGGCAGAACAGCACCTTCCGCTACGCCGAAGGCTCCGGCGGCATCCTCGGCGAGCCCTGGCAAGCCGTTGAACTCCCGTACACGGATGGCGGGTTGGCGATGGATCTGATCGTGCCAGCGCAGGGCGGCTTCGCCGCCTTCAGTAAGGCGCTGGACCAGGCCCAGCTCGACCGGATCCTCGGCGGGCTCGGCGACCGGCAAATCGACCTCACCCTGCCGAAGTTCCACTTCGACACGTCCAACGACCTCGTCCCCGCTCTCCACGTGCTCGGCGTCCATGCGGCCTTCGACAACCGCGCCGACTTCACCGGCCTCCTCGGGCCCGGGACGTCCGAGCGGCTCAAGGTCGGCGCTGTGGTGCAGAAGGCCACCATCCAGGTGGACGAGGACGGCACGGTGGCCGCGGCCGGCAGCGGCGTCGTCATGGTGCCGGGCGCCGGGGCCCCGACGAAGGCCGTCCAACTCCGCATCGACCGGCCGTTCCTGTTCCTGATCCGGGACACCACCTCAGGCCGGTCGGTCTTCCTCGGCCAGGTCACCGACCCGCAGGCGAGGTGACCGGGCTCGCTCACCGGGCCTGGGGCGGGAAGCCGGTCCGGGGTGCGCCGCCGCCTGCGCCGGGTGACGCGGGGCAATCCGCTGTGGCTGCGCGAGCTGCCGTGGACCCTGGCCGGCAACGGCGTCGAGCCTGTTGCATGGGCAACGCCGCCCCGGCGGGCTCAGGAGTTCGGCGTGAGCCTGTAACGGACGGTCTGGGCCTGGATCAGGCCGTCACGGAAGACGAACGTGTCCACGCCGTGCTCGGCCCGGCTCGCCCGAGGAGTGCACCATGGCTGACCTCCGGTCGGCTGCCGGCCGGAGGCACCGGGTATGCCGGGTGCATCTCGTCCTTCTTCGCCCTGCCTGGCGTCAAGGCACCGAACGACACCTTCGGCTCGGCGCTGCTCTCCTGACCCACCGTCCGAGCACCGGCTAGAGGGGCAGCTCCAGAATCGCCGCGGCGAACGCCGCCGGGGCCTCCTGCGGCACGTTGTGGCCCACCCCGGGCAGGGTGCGCACCTCGCACGAACCGGTGAAGTGCTCGGTGCCGGTCTGGTCGGCGGCCGGGATCACGCCGTTCTCCTCGCCCACCAGCACCACGGTTGGAACGGTCACCGGCGGCAGCTCGGCCAACCGGTCCTCCAGGGCCTGGTAGCGCGGATCACCCGCCACCAGGCCGTAGCGGTGCCGGTAGGAGTGGATCGCCACGTCCACGAAGTCCGGGTTGTGCAGGCTGGGCGCGGAGGCGGCGAAGGCCTGCTCGGCCTCCGGCCAGGTCGGCGACCACAGCCGCCAGAGCAGCTTGCACAGCTCCTCGCGGTTTTGTTCCAGACCTCTGCGGCCGCGCTCCGAGTGGAAGTAGTGCTGGTACCAATATCTGTGCTCCGCCTCCGGTGCGGCGGGCTCCATCGCGCGGGCGATGTCCTGGACGGTGTAGCCGCCCGCCGTGACCAGGCCGTGAATCCGCTCCGGCCACAGCGCCGCCGCTGCGCAGGCCGCGCGCCCGCCCCAGTCGTAGCCGGCGACCACGGCCCGCCGGATCCCCAGCGCGTCCATGAACTCGACCAAATCCTGCGCGAGCGCGGCCTGCTGGCCGCTGCGCGGGGTGTCCTCGGCCAGGAACCTGGTCGGCCCGTAACCGCGCAGGTACGGCGTCAGCACCTGCCGGCCGGCGCCGGCGAGCAGCCGCGCCACCTCGTCGTAGGCCCGGACGTCGTAGGGAAAGCCGTGCAGCAGGATCACCGGGGTGTCGGCCTTCCGGCGGCGCCCGCCAGTCCGGCGGTAGGCGATCTCCAGAACCGGTGTCGCCACCCGGTGCAGCTCGTGCGGCACATGGGAACTTGCAGTCATCCGGTCATGCTCGCACGTCCGGTCCGGGCACCGGCATCAGCCGGTCCAGTTCGTTGTCGGGGATGAAGCGCGGGACCTTGATCGGTGACTTTGGTGACTTCGGTGAGTCGCCGGGACAGATGAGGCTGTGGCCCGGGACGCCGTCCTACTGCCAGGCGGCGGTGTCCCGGGTCGGCGGCCTGGGCGTTGTAGGCCTGGATGTAGGAGCCGTCGTTGTTCTTCATGATCCGCGAGTGGGGTCGGTGAAGTTGGCCTGGGCCTTGGGCTTCGGCTGTGCCGTCCTGGCGGCTTTCTCGCCCGCGTCGGCGACGGCCTGCTCGTCGCTGGTGCCCGCGCGCTGCTGGCGGCGGCGGTCCTTGTCCTCGGCGTGTGTGCGGGCCTTGTCGGCGGCTTCGGTCCCGATCTCGGCGCGGGTGGCCCGCAGCCTGGCGAGGCGCTTCTCGTGGCGGTCCGGCTCGGCGGGCAGGTGTATGAGCCGGAGGCGAACTCCGTGACGGGGCCGACGCCGTCGGGGTACGCGAGGTGCCACTGTTGGTTGCTCCCCCAGTGGCAGTCCCACTGCAGCCCTCGTCGCCGATGACAGCGGCGGACCGGGCCAGGGGGCGTCCGACGACGTCCTGGAGCGTCCGGGAGCGTCCGGGACGGTGCTCGACCAGTTGTTTCGCGTTCCGCCGGTTGCTGAGGTTCGGGGTGTGCCCCGGTGCCGACTCCGGGGCGGAACCGACTCACTGGAGGAGTTCCATGCGATTCACCAAGACCAGGAAGCGCGCCGCGGCTGCCGTGATCGCCGCGGTGGCGGTGGCCGGGATCGGGATAGGGACCGCGAGCTCGGCCCAGGCCGCCGAGGGCAGCTGGGCGTTCGGTACCGGTGGCTGTGCGGCGGTGGAGGACATCACCCTCGGGGGCGACTACCACGACTACATGGAGATCATCCCGACCCAGAACCCCGGCCACTGCCTGTTCGGTGTCTTCAACCGGAACACCTGGAGCTGGGAGGGCAGCGGCGCGAGCGGCAGCTCCAACGCGCAAGGGTGGTTCTACGACGGTCCGGGCCAGAGCCTGGAAGCGTGCCTGATCGACACGGCCAACAACAACACCTGGGCATGCGGCCCGATCAACTGAGCAAGGTGCGGTGAGTGAGGCGGGCGCGGGCCCTCGCGGGTCCGCTCCCGCCGCTCGACTGCCGCGAGGGCATGACGCGAACCCAACCATCCGGCTCTGCCCGGACGATGACGCCATCGAAGTACGCCCGAGACTCGATCCCCACCCCGGCGTCGAGTCCGGGTCCGGACCTCGTCACTGGAGGAGTACCGTGCGATTCACCACAACTGCCGGACGCGCAGTGGCCGTCGCGCTCGCAGCAGCCACGCTCGGCTCGGGCGCCACATCCTCGGCCCAGGCTGCAACGACAGGCGGCACGACGATCACCAACGGCAGCTGCTCAGTGCTGGCGGAATACATGAACGGCTACCTGGCCATCCGGCCGCTCGCCGACAACGGCGGTTGCTCCTTCGGCGTCTTCGACTCAACCGGCGGGAGCTGGCTCGAAGGACCGGCGCCCCTCGGCTCCCAGTGGCTCTCGATCTACCCGGGCCCCGGCAAGAAGCTGTCCGGCTGCCTGTTCGCGGCCATGACCGCTACCCCGGTGTGCGATCCACTCAACTGAGCACGGCCCGGCACCGCCACGGCGGGAGCAACTCCGGTCGACCCGCTAAGTGGATGCGGCCGAGGTCGTACCGCTCACCGGTGTGCGGGAGGTACTCGATCGCGGCCCGGTAGTGCTGGAGAGCGCTCGCCGGAGCGTCCAAGGCCAGCAGGGCGTCGCCGAGCAGAGTGTGCGACCTCGGCCTGGCCGAAGGTGTCGCCGAGGCCCTGGAGCAGCCCCAGCGCCTCCTGGTACAGGTCACGCGCCTGGGGAAAGCCGCCGAGCTGGTACTGGACCGGCCCGAGACGCCGTAGCGCGGCTGCCTCACGCCGGACTCTGAACGGTGGTCACCCTGCGGGAGTGACGACGGCAGGAGCGGCCCGGCGCCCCGGACGCGTACCCCCGTCGGCGACTCCCAGCCTGCAACCCTGGCGGGTCCCTGACAGCAGAGCGTCCATAGAACGCCAAGCAAACGCCATGGAGCGCTCAGTTGGTGTTGGCCAGGATGGTCCCCGGCACACGCCGGATCGGCCGATCGAGCCGATCCCTCAGAGGGGGACACATGACCGGGCAACACGGGGATCCAGACCGGCTATCGCAGCAGGTTTCAGCCACGATGCCCGATTCGGGCGAAACGGCCACACCGCAGGAGTTCGTTCGCCGGCTCCAGGCGTTCAAGGCATGGTCGGGCAGCCCGTCGCTGCGCGAACTCGAGCGCCGCACCGGCCTTCCACGCAGCACTCTCTCGGGAGACCTGAGCCATCAGCGGAGTCGTCTCCCGCCCCTGGAACGGGTGCTGGCGCTGGTCACTGCCTTCGGCGCGTCCGCCGAGGAACTCGCACGCTGGCAGTCGGCCTGGCAGCGCATCCAGATGCGGCAGCAGTCGGCCGAACCGCCGGTGCCGGTTTCGCGCCCCGCCATCGAGCCGCCGAGCAATGCTCAGGACTTGTGGATCGGTGCGGGGAGGGACGCGGAGGGCGTACCTTCCCGAGTGATCCGTGATGGTCTCCGAGTAGGCCCGCGTTGCAGCGCGGCTCGGGAAGGTGCGCCCGTGCTCGGCGTAGTCACCGATGACGGCTCCGCCCAGTCCGGTCACCTGATCGACGAGATCGTCCGCGAGGGCGCCCGCCGGATGCTGGCTGCCGCGCTGGAGGCGGAAGTCAATCAGTACATAGCCGAGTTGGCGGCCGAGACCGACGAGCATGGACGGCGTCTGGTGGTCCGCAACGGTCACCACCGGCCCCGTACGGTGGTCACCGCGGCCGGCCCGGTCGAGGTCACCGCGCCCCGCGTGAACGACCGCCGCGCCGACGACGAGACCGGCGAGCGCAAGCGGTTCTCCGCCAAGATCCTCGCGCCGTGGTGCCGCAAGTCGCCGAGGATCTCGGAGGTCCTGCCGCTGCTCTACCTGCACGGACTGTCGTCAGGGGACTTCGTTCCCGCACTGGAGCAGTTCCTCGGCGGCACGGCCGGCCTGTCGCCCGCGATCGTCACCCGGCTGACGAAGCAGTGGAGCGACGACCACGCCGGCTTCCAGGAGCGGGATCTGTCCGACCGCGACTTCGTCTACGTATGGGCCGACGGGGTCCACCCCAAGGTCCGGCTCGGCCCGGCGCACTCGTGCGTCCTGGTCCTGCTCGGCGTCCGCCTGGACGGCACCAAGGAACTGATCGCCCTGGCCGAGGGGTTGCGGGAGTCCACCGAGTCCTGGGCCGACCTGCTGCGCGACTGCCGCCGACGCGGCATGCGAGACCCCGAACTCGTCATCGGCGACGGCGCGATGGGCCTGTGGAAGGCACTCGCCGAGGTCTTCCCGGCCGCCCGCCATCAGCGTTGCTGGGTTCACAAGGCCCGGAACGTCGCGAACTGCCTGCCGAAGTCCGCACAACCGGGCGCGACGAAGGCGATTCAGGAGATCTACAACGCGGAGGACCGCGCGAACGCCGAGAAGGCGATCGATGCGTTCGCCCGCACCTACGGTGCCAAGTGGCCCAAGGCCGTCGCGAAGATCACCGACGACCAGGAGGAACTGCTGGCGTTCTACGGTTTCCCGGCCGATCACTGGGTTCACCTGCGGACCACGAATCCGATCGAGTCGACGTTCTCCACGGTCAAGCTCCGCACCAAGGTCACCCGCGGGGCCGGTGACCCGGCCGCGGTCCTCACGATGGTGTTCAAGCTCGTCGAATCCGCCCAGGCGCGATGGCGTGCGATCACCGGCGCCCGCCTGATGCCTCTTGTCCGTGCGGGAGCCCGGTTCGAGAACGGCGTCCTGGTCGAGCGCACCGAGGTGGCCGCGTGAAGGACGTGTTCGCTGCACTGGAAGCCCTGACCGACCGCGATCCGGGCCGCCGGTCGACTCCTCGACGGTAGGCAGGCCGCCATATGCATGGCAACGCCGAAGCGGCCCGGCGCCGGGACGGGCTTCCTCCCTGCTGGAAGGCGCGGCCTTCCAGACTTGGTCAGCGCCTCAGCGCCGGTAGGGGTCCCCGGCGGGCAGCCACGCCTGCGGGCCGTGCAGGCCGAGGTCCCCGACACCGTCGAGCGCGTCGACCACCGCGAGCACCGCCGGGCGCACCTCGTCGGCACGCCGGACCAGCGACCACGTCCAGTGGACCTCCGGTGCCACCACCGGGCGCCGGACCAGGTCCGGCGGCAGTGGAGCGGTCTGGGGGGGCCTGGTCAACGTGGCGAGCATGGCCGCCTACCAGCCCAACCCACGGATGGCGCTCTACGGCGCGACCAAGGCGTTCGTGCTGAGCCTCACGGAAGCGCTGTGGGAGGAGTCGCGCGGCACCGGGCTGCGGGTGCTGGCGCTGTCCCCGGGCGCGACCCGGACCGAGTTCTTCGAGGTCGTCGGCACCGACCGGGCCGCCGGGGGCACGAGGCTCGCCGCGCCCGCCGACGTGGTTCGTACCGCGCTGGCCGCGCTGGACCGCAGGAACCCGCCGCCGAGCGTCATCGCCGGGCGCATGAACCGTGTCATGGCCTTCCTCGCCCGCCTGGCTCCCCGGCGGCAGGTCATCAGGGCCGTCGGCCGCATGACCGCCGTGGAGGCATGACGAGTGGCGGGGGAGGGGCTGTCGGGGGCCGGATCTGATGCCTGGGAGTCGATCGGGGACCGGTGGGTGAGCTCGTCCTGTCCGGCCGTGCGGGGCGGTCGATCGGCTGGCAGGAGTCGCCCGTCGGGTGTGTCAGCCTGCGTGATGAACGAGGAACAAGAACGAGATCATCGGACGAGCGTGGCCAGCACGGCGGTACCGAGGAAGGGGGGCAGCAGAAGGACGCCCCTACACCTGGAGTTTCCCCTTGGTGTTGGACACGGTTCGGGTCGGCCGACTGGGGCGGGGGTCGTCGGCGAGGGTGCGCAGCAGGACGAGGGCGTCGGCGCTTGGGGTGCCGGGCTCGGCGGAGTAGACCAGCAACCGCTGGCCGGGGGCGCTGGTGACGGTGAACGACTCGTAGTGCAGGTACATCTCGCCGACCCGCGGGTGCCACAGCGGCTTGTCGTCGCTGGTGCAGGGCCGTACGTCGTACCGGGCCCACAGGTCGGCGAAGGCCGGGCTGCGCAGGGAGAGTTCGCCGATGACCTGGGCGATGCGCGGGTCGTCGGGGAAGGGAGCGGCCTGCGCGCGCAGGTTGCTGACCATGCTGCGGGCGGCGCGGTCCCAGTCCCGGTAGAACCGGCGGCCGGCGGGGTCGAGGAACAGCATCCGCAGCTGGTTGTCCGTCCGGGCGAAGCCGCTGTAGAGCTGCCGGGCGGCGTGGTTGGCGGCCAGGATGTCCAGCGCGGGGCCGACGATGACGGCCGGCAGGTCGAGGAAGTGGTCCATCAGCCGCCGCAGTTCGGGGCCGACGGTGGCCACCGGGCCGGCGGCGGTTCGCGGCGCGGGCTGGGCCAGCCGGAACAGGTGCGCGGCGCCGTCGTCGTCGAGCTGCAGGGCGCGGGCGACGGTGCCGAGCACCTGCTCCGACGGGTTGCGCTCGCGGCCCTGTTCGAGCCGGGTGTAGTAGTCGGTGCTGACTCCGGCGAGCAGCGCGACCTCCTCCCGGCGCAGGCCCTTGACCCGGCGCGAGGTGTGTGACACCAGGCCCGCCCGCTCCGGTGAGACCAGGTCGCGACGGGCGCGAAGGAAGTTGCCGAGCTCGTTTGCCCTCGTCATACCGGCAACGGTACCGCCGGGCGGGTCGGCGAGCCTGGGTGTGCTGCACCCTCTCCCAGCGGGGGTGCAGCACGCCCTTCTTCGCCCGCCGCCGCCTTCCTAGCGTTGTCCCCGGAACGACGTCCGGAAGGTGAACAGACATGAGTCAGCTGGTGGGTGTGCCCGAGTCGGCCGCACCGCAGCGGATGAATCCCGCACTGACCCTGGTGCTGGCGGTGGCCTGCGGGCTGACCGTGGCCAATCTCTACTACGCGCAGCCGTTGCTCGACCTCGTCGCCCGCTCCTTCGGCGTCGGCCAGGGCGCGGCAACGACCGTGGTGACGCTGACCCAGGCCGGGTACGCCCTGGGCCTGCTGTTCGTCCTGCCGCTCGGCGACCTCGTCGAGAACCGCAGACTCGCGACGCGGACGCTGCTCGTGACGGCGACCGCCCTGCTGCTCGCCGCGGCGAGCCCGGTGTTCGGGATGTTCCTCGCAGTCTCGGTGCTGGTGGGGACCACGTCCGTGGTCGCGCAGGTCCTCGTGCCGATGGCGGCCCACCTGGCTCCGCCCGAGCAGCGCGGCAAGGCCGTCGGCCGGGTCATGAGCGGTCTGCTGACCGGCATCCTGCTCGCGCGGACGGTGGCGAGCCTGGTCGCCGACCTGCTCGGCTGGCGCGCGATCTACGTGATCTCCGCAGTCCTGATGCTCGCCCTCGCCGTCGTCCTGCGCCGGATGCTGCCGCGGCGGGCACCTGGCCACACGGCTGGCTACTTCACGCTGATGGCCAGCCTGGGAGGGCTGGTGCGGCGCGAGCCGGTGCTGCGTCGCCGTGCGGTGTGCCAAGCGACGATGTTCGGCGCTTTCACTACGTTCTGGACGGCCATCGCCTACGAGCTCATCGACGAGCACCACTTCGGCCAGGTCCAGATCGCCCTGTTCGCACTGGTCGGTGCCGGAGGTGCGGCCGCCGCGCCGGTCGCCGGCCGGATCGCCGACCGTGGGCGCGGCCGCTCCGCCAGCGGCGCCGCGCTGCTGCTAGCCTCGTCCGCCTTCGTGCTCGCCGCCGTCGGCCACGGCAGCGTGCCGCTGCTCGCCCTTGCCGCCGTCCTGCTGGACTTCGCCGTGCAGTGCCACCAGGTGCTGAGCCAGGCCGAGATCTACGCCCTGCGCGGCGATGCCCGGGCCCGCATCAACACCGTCTTCATGACCTCCGTCTTCGTCGGCGGTGCCACTTCATCCGCGGTCGCCGGTGTGCTGCACACCGCCCACGGCTGGACCGGTGTCTGTGTCTTCGGGACGGCGCTGCCGCTGGCCGGTCTGCTGGTGTGGGCCTACGGCCAGTGGACGACTCCCACCCAGGCGCCGGCGGACGCCGTACGGGCGGCCGAGACCACGCGCACCGCGGACGTCGCCTGACAGGCCGGCCGGCCCTGCCCACCGCCGCCACCCATCCGTACCGCCGGACACCGGCACAGTCCTGCCCGGGCCGGCACACCATCCGTACTGGAGCGCACATGAGCAAGACCTGGTTCATCACCGGTGCCGCACGAGGCTTCGGGCGCGAGTGGGCGACCGCCGCCCTCGAACGCGGCGACCAGGTGGCCGCCACAGCCCGTGACACCGCCGCCCTCGCCGACCTCGTCACGGCGTACGGCGCCTTGGTCCTCCCGCAGCGGCTCGACGTCACCGACCGCGCCGCCGCCTTCGCGGCCGTGCGGGCGGCCCGCGAGTACTTCGGCCGGCTCGACGTCGTCGTCAACAACGCCGGCTACGGGCAGTTCGGCATGATCGAGGAGATCAGCGAACAGGAGGCACGCGACCAGCTGGACACCAACCTGTTCGGCGCGCTCTGGGTGACGCAGGCAGCACTGCCCATCCTGCGCGAGCAGCGCTCGGGCCACATCCTGCAGGTCAGCTCCATCAGCGGCGTCTGCGCCTTCCCCAACACCGGTATGTACGCGGCCTCGAAATGGGCCCTGGAAGGCCTCAGTCAGTCGCTGGCCCAGGAGGTCGAACCGTTCGGCATCAAGGTCACGCTGATCGAACCCGCCGCGTACGCCACCGACTTCGGCGGCCCGTCCGTGCACACCGCGACGCCCCACCCGGCATACGCCGATCTCCTGACACACGTTCAGCAGGCCAGGCGGCGGCGCCACGGAAAGCTCGGTGACCCGGCGGCCACCCGGGCCGCCGTGCTCCGACTCGTCGACGCGGCCGAGCCGCCGCTGCGGGTGTTCCTCGGCGACGGACCACTCGCCACCGCCGCCGCCGAGTACCGGGCACGACTGGAGACCTGGCGCATCTGGGAGCCGCTCTCGATCGAAGCCCACGGCAAGAGCTGAGAACCCATCGGCCCCTAGGGGTCGAGCAGAGACAGGCGCGGCAAACGCGCTGGTGATCCTTGGCCGAAGGAGGCCAAGGATCACCAGCCGTGAAGCAGCGGGCCGATTCGCCGCAGTCCCGCGTCTTCAGGCTGCACCGACCCGCGTCATCGCGCTGTCGGGGGCGCAAGCTGCTGGGTGAGGAAGAGGGCGGCGCGGTCCAGTGCCTGGTCGGCCTCGTCGAGGACCCCGGCAAAGGCTTGAAACACGTGTGGGACGTCGGCGGTGATGTCGAGGATCACGTCGACTCCGGCTGCGCGGGCGCGGGCGGCCATGCGGGTGGAGTCGTCCAGAAGCACCTCGTTGGTGCCCGCCTGGAGGAGCATCGGCGGGAAGCCGGAAGCGTCGGCGAGGACGGCAGGGCTGAGCAGGTACTGGTGCGGATCCTGTCCCGCGAGGTACATGGCGCCGGTGTGGGCCAGGCTGTCGCGGGTGAAGATCGGGTCGATGCCCTCCTTGGTGTCCATGCTCTCGCCCGTGCGGGTGGCGTCGAGGCTGGGGGAGAAGGCAACGATCGCGGCGGGAAGCGGCAGGCCGGCGTCGCGGGCGGCGAGGCAGGTGGTGACGGTGAGGCCGCCGCCGGCGGAGTCCCCGGCGAACGCGATCGCTGCGGGGTCTTCGCCGCTGTCCAGGAGCGCGCGGTAGGCGCTGAGCGCATCGTCGATCGCGGCCGGGAACGGGTGCTCCGGGGCGAGTCGGTAGTCCACCGACAAGGACCTGAACCCGGTCCTGGCCACCAGGTTGCCCGTCAGCGACAGCGCGGTCTGCGGTGAGCCGAAGACGTAGGCGCCGCCGTGGAAGTACAGGATCGTGCCACTGCGCGGGCCGTCGACCGGTTCGACGAGCACCGCCGGCCGGTCGCCGAGTGCCGTCTCCGTGGTGCGGATGTCGTCCGGGATGATCATCTGGGCCATCATCGCCCTGAACCCGGCCCGGATCGCCTCGACCGGCTGCGGGCCCTCGGGTCGCGGCTGCCGCAGGATCGTGTCGACCTTCGCGCGCTGTTCCCTGCTCATGGTTCTGCCCCCGTCGAAAGTAGCTTCCACTACACTATATGCCGTGGCATCTAAATCTCGCGACGTCGACCTCCAAGCCTTCTTCTCCGACCTCGTGCGGTGCGAGACGCGGCTGTACAACGCCCTCAACGACCGTCTTCGCACCCGGCACGGGATCGCCACCTCACAGTTCGAGTTCCTGCGCTACCTCCGTGACCACCCCGCTGCCCGAGTGGCGGACCTGGCCGCCGAGTTCGCCATCGGCATCGGGGCGACCAGCAAGGGAGTCGACCGCCTGGAGAAGCAGGGATGGGTCGCCCGGCAACCGAACCCGTCGGACCGCCGGTCGTCACTGCTGGCCCTGACCGACGCCGGCCGGCAACTGGCGGACGAGGCTGAAGACACCGTCACCGAACGACTGACCGAGCTGATCACGGACCAGCTCACGCCAGCCCTCATCTCCGCCGCCGGCCAGGTCCTCGCAGAACTGCGCTCGGTCCTCGAACGCGACCAGATCGGCATGCCCACAGGTTGAGGGGTGATCTCAACCCGAACTCAGCCAGCGAATCCCGGCGTGGCTGCGGCGCCGAGGAACACTTTTACGCCGACCAGAGTATGAGGACGGGGGTCACGAGGTCGTCGCGAACGCGTTCACTACCGCAGGTCACATGCCCGCCCGCTCCTCCGCACCCCGCAGCCGCCGCGAACGCCCCGCGAAGCCGGCCCTCGGCTACTCCGGGCTCGGCGGCGGTGGTGGTGGCCGAAGGGGGTGGCCGAAGGGGGTGGCGGAACCCGTGGGGCGGGGAGGCCTCGCAGGGTGGCGCTGCGCCGGCTGGCTGTCGGCGGCCGATGCCAGACTCCTGGCCATGGCACCCGATCTCGAAGGACCCGTTCCCGTGCTGACGCGGCTGTGGCGCTGCACGCCCGGGCTCCAGTTCCCCGACGGTGTGGTGGTCTACGGCCCGCAGGACCTTCCCGAACGCAACGAGACCTACGAGGTGGGCGAGTACCAGCCGGACTGGGTGCTCATAGGCGACGACAGCGGTGGGCGCGGCCTGTTCATGCGGCGGGCCGGCGGGGATCGTCCGTCCGTGTACAGCCTCGGCCTCGGCGACGGCGACCGCGACATCGACCGTCCTGGCGTCGGCGAGTGGGTGACCGACGACCTGCTGGGGTGGCTGACCGAGCGGCTGGTCCGCCAGCGGTACGTCACCGTGTCAGCCGCGGACCAGGAGCTGACCGTGGGCTTCGACGGTGCCGACCTGCAGGCCGTCGCCGAACTGCTGCCGCGTGCCCGCGAAGTGCTGGCGGACTTCGCCGCCCTCCGCCAGGCCGGCGCCGAGTTCCTCTGGGGCTGGGGGGCGGAGGGCGGTGAGCCCGAGGAGGAGAAGACCCACTTCCTGGAGGCGGTGACAGCCACCGCTCTGGTGGCCGAGCGGGCAGGGGGGTTCACGGTGAACTTCGAGGACAGCAGTGGCACGTACTGCCAGGAGGGCTACTGGTACGCCGTCCGGTTCCGCGGCGATCGGACACCTTTCGCCGTCACTCGGGAGGCGTGACCGCATTCGCCGTGCAGGGGGCGCCCGTTGAGAGTGGCGGCCGGCCGGGAGCCGAGAACAAGTCCTGCGAACCGATCCCAGGTCCGAGGACCTTCCCGGCCGCCGAGTGATCTCGCTCGGACGGAGGACCGTTGTGCGAGGCTCCGTCATTTGCGGGCGTCAGGTTCGGTGCGGCTGGCGCAGTCCCGTGAGGAGGAGTGCGATCAGTCGGCGTGCGTCGTAGCGGGGGTCGCTGTCGGTGCCGATGCAGAGGTTTCCGATGCCGCGCATGAGGTGGTAGGCGTCGAGGCCGGGGCGGATCTCGCCGGCGGCGGCTGCGGCGTCGAGGAGCTGGGTGCACACCGGCACGAGGCGGTCGAGGAAGTAGGCGTGCAGCGCCTCGAAGCCGGTGCTGTCCGCCTGCATCGCGGCGGCCAGGCCGTGTTTGGTGACGAGGAAGTCGACGAAGAGGTCGATCCAGCGTTCGAGGGCGGCGAAGGGTGTCGGGCCGGCCGTCAGCAGGGCCGGGCACGCTTCGGCGCAGGTGTCGACCTGGTGGCGGTAGACGGCGATGACGAGGTCGGCCCGCGTGGGGAAGTGGCGGTAGAACGTGCCCAGCCCGACGCCGGCCTTGGCGGCGATCTCGCGTACCGGGGCGTCCACGCCCGAGGTGACGAAGACTGCGGCGGCGGCGTCCAGCAGGGTCTGCTGATTGCGGCGGGCGTCCTTGCGCTTGGAGGCGGCCGAACTGCCCTGGCGCGGACTGCTCTCGTTCACCGGGGCACTCCTTCGACGACTGGTCTTGTAAAGCGGAACAGTGTTCCGTATCGTATGTGGAACAAGGTTCCGTTTCATTCATGATGCCAGACCCGGGGGACCGGCCGCCAGGCCGTCGCCTCCGCGCCCCGCCGGAGAGCTGGAAGAACACCCGGGCATGGATGCCGCGCGTGACAAGCACGCTGCCCGCTCCCCTCCCGGCCGGCCCCGCGGCACCGCCAACCGCAGAACCCCACCAGCCGAAGCATCGAAGACACCGATCGGAAGGCCCTCTCATGTCTGACTCCAGCACCGTGAACGCGCAGAATCCCGCGGGCGGCCCCACCTCGGTGGTGTCCGTGAAGCCGGTCGTCCTGCCCGCTTCGGGTGGCCGCGGCGAGGACCTCCAGGTCCGCGTGTCCGCCCCCGCGACCGGCCGCGATCTGCCCGTCGTCGTCTTCTCGCACGGCTTCGGCTGGTCGATGAACGGCTACGCCCCGCTGGCCGACCACTGGGCCGCCCACGGCTTCGTGGTCGTCCAGCCGACCCACCTGGACTCCCGGACGCTCGCCATCCCCGCCGAGGACCCCCGCACCCCGCGGATCTGGCGCTACCGCATCGAGGACATCACGCGCGTACTGGACGAACTCCACGTCCTGGAGGCGGCCGTCCCCGGCCTCGCCGGCCGCATCGACCCGAGCCGCATCGCGGTGGCCGGCCACTCCTGGGGAGCCCAGAGCGTGAGCGCCCTGCTGGGCGCACGCGTCCTCGACGCCGACGGCGCACCCGGCGAGGACATGTCCGACCCCCGCGTCAAAGCAGGGGTGCTACTGGCGCTGACCGGCCTGGGCGATGACCTGACCCCGTTCGCCGCCGAGCACTTCCCCTTCATGAAGCCCTCGTTCGACACCATGACCACCCCGGCCCTCATCGTCGCCGGCGACAACGACCAGTCCCACCTGTCCACCCGCGGACCGGACTGGTTCACCGACCCCTACACCTACAGCCCCGGCTGCAAGAGCCTGCTCACGCTGTTCGGGGCCGAGCACTCGCTCGGCGGCATCCCCGGCCACGAGGTCGCCGAGACCACCGACGAGAACCCGGCGCGCGTGGCCCTGATCCAGCAGCTCACCACGGCCTTCCTGCGCAGCGCCCTCCAGGGCGACGACGCCGGCTGGAAGGCGGCGGCCGCCTCGCTGGCGCAGGACCTCGAGCCGCTCGGGACCCTGCGGAGCAAGTGAAGAACCGCCCCCACCGCCAACGACCGATACGGACATGCGTAAGGACTCGAGATGATCCTCGTCACCGGAGGCTGCGGCTTCATCGGATCCCACACCGTGCGCGCCCTGCTCAACCTGGGTGAAGACTGCGTCGTGGTCCAGCGCCGCGCCAGTGAACTCCCGCCCGTACTCGACGGAACACGGGTGATGGTCGAGCAGGCGGACACCACCGACCGCGACGCCCTCCTCGCCGTCGGCCGCCGCCACGACATCACCGGCATCGTCCACCTGGCCGGCTCCTACCCCTGGCCGCCCGTCCCCGACGCGCCCGTCGAGGCGACCCGGCAGGCGCTCGGCGGGCTGCTGAACGTCGCGGAGGCGGCACAGGAGTGGGGCGTACGGCGCCTCGGCATCGCCAGCACGATCGGCGTCTACCTCGGCGCCGCCGGCGACGGACCGCTGCGCGAGGACGCCCCGCTGTCGATGACCGCACCCGGCTCCATCCCCACCTTCAAGAAGGTCGGCGAAATGCTGAGCGGGTTCCTCGCCGACACCACGGGCCTCGACATCGTCAACTACCGCATCTCCGGCACCTGGGGGCCGCTCGGCCACCCCGACCCGTTCTTCGCCGCGCCCGCCCTCATCCACTCCGCCGCGCGCGGCGCCGCCCCGGACCTGTCCCACCTCGTCCACCCGGCGTTCGCCGAGGACGGGCTCGACCTGACCTACGTGAAGGACACCGGGCGGGCGATCGCCCTCCTCCAACTCGCGGACAAGCTGAACTACCGCACCTACAACGTCGGTTCCGGCCGGGCCACCACCAACGCCCAGATCAGCCAAGCGATCAAGAATTCGGTCCCCGACGCCCAGGTCGACCTCCCCACCGGAGGCGCCACGCCGCACCTCGTCCTCGACATCAGCCGCCTGAAGGAAGACACCGGCTACCACCCCGAGTACGACACCGAACGAGCCGCCGCCGACTACATCACCTGGCTGCGCGCCGGCAACGACAACTGAAGTGTCGCCAGCCGGAGCACTTCGGCCGCGTCGACGTCCTGGTCGACCATGCCGGCCAGGGGCTGCACGTGCCCTGGGAGCAGGTGGACCCAGACGGCTCGCGGCGGGCGGCCGGTGAGTCGCCGGACGGCGGCGGTGTCGGCCAGGGCGACGCCGGCGTGCTCGTGCCAGTTCCGGCCGCCGACCTGCTCACCCACGCGAGCGCCACCCTGGCCCAACTGACCCCCGCCGACCTGCTCGCCCTCGCCCGCACCGCGATTCTCCGGGCAGGGTGGGTTGCGTCCGCCGGACCACCGCGGCAGGCTGGCGCAGCCGCGCGGAGCAGTGGTTCGTGGTGGCGGCCGTGCCGCGTGGAGGGGGCTACCTGTGGCCAGCATGAGGACTTCGGTGCCGGTTCGGGCGGCGGTGGGTCCGCGGCCGTCGGACACGCATGGGGATGGGGGGAAGGTGTCGCATCCGGTAGTGCAGCCCGATGGCCGTGTGCGGAAAGTCTTCACGTGACCAGAGCTCGACCCGCTACGATCCCACTCGATGCGTGGAGCCGTGCGCTATAAGGGAGTTGGGGGTAGGCCATGGCGGAGAAGCGAACGTCCGGCGGCATGGAGCTCCGTGCGGGTGAGGCCCGTGGCCTACGGCCTTCGGCGAGGAAGGGCGGCGGCCAGTGACTCCGGGCACGGGATCGCCTGGCGCCGTCGTTGACGTCTCCAATGTGTGCTGGTCCGAGCACCTGCCCCCGCTCGGACGCCACTTCCCGCTGTTGAGGCGGCTGTTCCTGGTTCTCGACGCATGGCGGGAGCAGTACGGCGCGGGTGCCCCGCTGGGGTTGGTCGCGGACGACTCGTTGCTGAGATCCCTCCTGCCGGAGGACAGTCGCCGGCTTCGGCAGCTGCAGCGGGAGGCCGGGGCAAAAGGTGCGCGTGAGGTGCGGTTCGTGCCCCATGCGGATCCTGAGTTCCTGCGGCTGGCGCGGGAGCGGGGCTGGTACGTGGTCAGTGCGGACCAGTTCGTCGACCTGCGGCGCTCTGAACCATGGATCGAACAGCAGCCGGAGCGCTTCCTCTCCTGGAGCACCGACGTCGGCAGCAAGGCCGGCCACGCCCGGGTGCGGCTGCGCCCGAGTGGTATCCAGGCGGTACCCGCGCACAAGGTGTCCCAGGCGATCGAGTACAAGGAACTCAAGCACGTGCAGCGCCTCGACCCCAAGAACCGCGAGCACGTGCGCATCCTGCGGAGCCACTGGCGGTGCACGGCGCGCGGCTGTGACAAAGCGATGAGGTGGCCGGACAGGCTGCTGGACTGGCCCTCCGTCAGCCGCAGCGGTCGTGCCGTCTGTGACTGCGGCGCGTTGTTGGAGGAGTTGGGGCCCCGCGGCGTCACCCGGATGTTCGTCGTCTCGGACGCGATGGCCGCGGATCTGCCGGGCGGGTTGTCGGCCGGCGAGTTCATGCGCTTCCCGGTCAGTCTGGGCGATGCGGTGCAACTCGGTCGCGGCACGCTGAGCCACGGCATCAACCTGGGGGCGGATGAGTTGCGTCCCCCGCTCGGCGTGAAGCGGGTGAGCCGGACTCATCTGACCGTCTCGTTGGAGGACTCGTCGGGCAATCCGCAGGTTTACGCGGTGGACCTCGGTTCGGGGAACGGCACGGTGCTGCTGCGCGGTGGCTCCACTGTCGAGCGGCGGCTCGAACCGGGCGAGCGGGTGGCGTTCGGTGAGAAGGACCGGCTGGTTCTCGGGGGCACGGTGACGCTGCGCATCTCCGGACAGCGGCACTTCACGGGGGAGCAGGCGTCCCTGCCGGAGCTGGGCGGCAGCGGAGGCGGCAGCACGTTGCTCAGCTGACGCCTCCGAGGTACGGCACTGCTCCGGCGGGCCGGTCCGTGCATCACTGCGGTGCGTAGCCGGACAGGACCGTCCCGTCGGCGAATCCGGCATACAGCAGGCCGTCGGCCAGGACAGCCGAGGGCTGGCCCGCAGAGACGCCCCCGTCGTTGCGCGAGCCGGGCCAACCCTGCGGACCTTCTTCGGGTTTCGGGCTTGCGCTCGTTCCTTGCGAAAGGTCGATGATTCCGGGAGAGGCGACTGTCAGGTCGATGACCTTGCTGCCGGCCAGCAGCAGAGCGGTGGCCTTGCTGGTCTGTTCGGCCGGGAGCTGGTAGCTCCAGACCGTTCGGCCAGTGGCGAGGTCCACGGCTGTGTACGCGCCCGGATTCATCCCGTCGGCGATCAGCAGGCCACTCCTTCCCAGCGCCAGGTACTGTCCGGCACTGTCCAACAGCATCCGTCCGCCGTCCAGGTGCTGGGCGCCGAAGGACTCGACCTTGCCCGCTCCGGTATCGGCGCAGATCACCCACTGCCCGTTGCCGTGGAGCACGGAGCACGCGGCGGGGGCCGAGGCGGTCACCGCGCCGTGTTGTGTCTCCAGCATCACCAGGTGCTGGTCCGACATCGCATACAGCCGGTCGTCGAGCGCGATCGGCGTGGTGCCCGCGGATTTCAGCGACGTCGTCCACAACTCCTGTCCGCCGTCGGCGGCATTCGCGCGCAGCGCGCTCGTGTTCGTCGTCCCGCTGCCGCCGATCTGCGGGCTGTCGGCGCTGACGAGATAGGTGACGAGGGTCTTGCCGACCGGCAGCACGCTGACGGCGATCTGCCCGCCCTCGGCCTGCTTCTCCCACAGGATCGAGTGGTCGCGTAGCCGGACCGCGCGGGTGTAGGTGCCGTCGGTCGTGTACGCGATGCCGTCGGCCAGGGCCGGGGCACCTACCGCCGCGTCCCCCAGTCGGCCGTTCAACGGAACCCGGGGGTCGAGGCTCCAGCTGGTGACGCCGTTGTCGGCGTCGAGCGCCACCAGCCCGCCGTCGTACCGTGAGCACACGTACAGACCGTCCCCCAGCGCGCAGCCGCCCAGGCGGTAGCCCAGATCCCGGTGCCACGGAGCCCAGTTGGTCCGGAGTGCCGATACGGTGAGCGCCGCGGAGCCGAAGTCGCCGCTGGCTCCGGCGTCCGCCCCTGCCATGGCGGACGGCTGCGCCACTTTGGTGGCGGCCTGACCGGAACTGCCGGCAGTGGGCACAGGCTTGCCGGAGGCGGAAGCGGAGGCGGAGGCGGAGGGGGAGGCGGAGGTGGAAGGGGACGCGGCGTGGTGGCCGGGCATCAACCGCGGGACGAGCAGTGCCCCGAGCACGCCCAGCGCCAGCCCGAACACCGCCAGGCCCGTCATGGTGCCCTTGCTCCGGCCCGACCGCTTGCCGATCGGGGCCCGATCCGGGGGACGGGTACCGGAGAAGTCGCTGAAGGGCGGCAGAGGTAGGGCCGCGAGGCGGGTGGCGTCCTGCTCGTAGCGCTCGCACAGGGCCGCGACAGCCGAAGGCCAGGCATACGGCGCGGAGCCCGGATCGAGCAGCCCGATCAGTTGGGCGAGGTCCGGTCGGTCCTCCGCGCGCAGCCGTAAGCACTCGGCGAGTACGTCGCGCAGACCACCAGGCACCCCGGACAGGTCGGCTTCGGCCCGGCTGATGCGGTAGAGCACCGATTCCGTCTGACCGCCGTCGAAGGGCCCCCGCCCGCACGAGGCGTAGGCGAGCACCGAGGCGAGGCAGAAGACATCCGAAGCGGAGCTCATCTCCGTCCCGGTGTCGAGGTGCTCGGGTGACATGTATCCAGGGGTTCCTATCACCTGACCTGCCGTGGTCAGCTCGATGCCTTCCAGGGCCTTGGCGATACCGAAGTCGATCAGCCGCGGACCGCCGGACGACAGCAGCACGTTGCCGGGCTTGATGTCGCGGTGCAGCAATCGCCGCGCATGGACGGCACGCAGTGCCGTGGCCAGATCGACACCGAGAGCCCGGACCGTCTCCTCGGACAGGGGACCGGCCGCGTCCACCGCCTCGGCGAGCGTCGGGCCGGGTATGAACTCGGTGGCCAGCCAAGGCGGCTCGGCGCCCGCGTCACAGGCCAGCAATGAGGCCAGGAAGGTGCCGGACACCGCGCCCACGGCGGCGATCTCCCGCTGAAATCTGGCTCTGAGCTCAGGTTTCCGTGTCAGGTCCGGGTGCAGTGTCTTCACGGCGACGAGGCTGTTCTGGCCCGCCACCTCGGGACGACGGGCCAGGAAGACCTCTCCCATGCCTCCCGCTCCCAGCCGTGCGAGGGTCATGTACGGTCCGATCCGGCGCCGGTTGTCCGGGGACAGTTCGTCCAGCACAGCGGGCTCCTTCTTGTGACGAGCGGTCATCCCTGGGTGGTGAAGGCGTGGAGTGCTCCATCGCCGCCGACGGCGAGCAGCACCCCGCCCAGGGCGAGCAGCCGCGGGTGCTGGTACTCGACGAAGGACGAGATGGCCGCGTGCGGACCCGGCGATCCGGAGGGCTTCGCCAGGGGGAGCGTGGTGGGCGTCGTGGGCGCTGTTGCGTCGCCCGGGGCCACCGGGACCATCAGCAGTCGGGTGTCGGTCATGGTGACAGCCTTCGCGTCGAGGAGGATGGCCGAGGCTGCGGTCGGATACAGCAGGTTCTGGCCGCCGTGCGGCTGGTCGACGACGATCCGCCAGCGCAGCGTGCCGGTGGCGGCGTCGATGGCCATCATGGAACCGTCGGACGGACTCTGCGCGATGATCACGGTATCGTCGGCGGCGGTGACCCGCGTGCTCCGGTCCTGAAGCCGCGGATTGAGCCCGCCGAGGTCGTTCGGCTTGGCGAGGCTCCTGGCTTCGGCCCGCACCAGACCTCCGTCCGCGACCCGGCACAGCACGGTGGGACCTGGTACGGCCAACGAGTCGCAGTTGTTCGACAGCGCCCCGGTCGGCGCGCCGCTGTCCTCGTCGAAGGAGGAGAGCCCGGAGGTGGTGGGGGCGTAGACGGTGCGGCCGGTCGCAGCCCAGGGGCCGTATACGTTGTGGAGCGTGGCGATACTCGGGCCACTGCTGCCCAGTTGGTGACTCCACGGGGCCTGCTTGCCGTCGAAGCTCGACTCGTTGAGCGTGTAGTCACAGCCGAAGCCGTCGCTGTGCCTGTGGCACAGCGACAGGAAGAGCCGGTTCCCGTCCGCGAGCGGTTCGGCGGCGAGGTGGACGTCCTTGCCGAAGGACGTCGTCGACAGGATCCGCCCGCTGGCGAGGTCCTGGATGCGGAGGGCTCCGGCGTTGTCCTTACTGGCGACGCGGTCGCCGTTGATCGCCGGGTCGTCACCGTCTCCGGGTATGAGCCGCAGACCGTCCGCAGTCGTCGGCTGGTCCAGCAGGCTCGGATCCGCCGGGAGGTCGACGCGCCAGCGTTGCCGGCCGTTGGCGGTATCGATGGCCTGGAGGCTGCCGTCCACCAGGCGGCATATCAGGGTCCCCGCGCCGAGGGAGCACCCGGTCGGCTGGTCGGCCAGATAGCCGGACCACGGGTGGAATCCGCTCGGCAGCCCCGTTCTCGACGTGGGGAAAACCCCGTTGTGGCCTGGTCCGCCGGACTCGGTCACCCCGGTGACCGTGGCGGCCGGGGGCGGGCTCGCGGCGGGTCCCGAGGCGGCGGGCCCGGCGCCGCTCCCGAAGTGAATCGCGGCCGCCAGGCCGGCTAAGAGAACGAAGGCGCTGGCGCCCGCGATCGTGATGATCCGCCTGCGCCGCGGCCCTGCGGCCTCGGTGTCCGCCGAGGCGTCCGCCCGTCTGTCGTCGGCCCCGGCCCGCACCGGGGCCAGAGCCGCGGCCTGCGCCGAGGACCGGCTCTCCTCGATGAGCCGGTAGATCTCCGTCGGCCACCCCGCAAAGGATCCGATGCGCTCCAGCGCCACTATCAGTTCGGCCGGTGTGGGCCGGTCGTCGGCCGCCGGGCGCAGGCAGGCCGCCGTGATCTCGTGCAACTCGGGCGGGACCGCGCTCAGATCGGTCCCGGCATTGGCCATCCGGTGCAGCAGCACGTGGGGCGGGGCGTCCCCGTAGGGGCCCGACCCGGTGGCGGCGTACACCAGGACCGCGCCCAGGGAGAACACGTCGGAGGCCGGGACGACCTGCCGGGCGTTCACCACCTGCTCGGGTGCCATGAACCCGAGGGTGCCGAGTACCGTTCCGGTGGCGGTGAGCGCATCCATGTCCATGGCGCGGGCGATGCCGAAGTCGATGAGCTTGGGGCCGGTGGAGGACAACAGAACATTGCTCGGCTTGAGATCACGGTGCAGCAGCCCCCGGGTGTGCACGGTGAGCAGCGCCGACGCCAGATGCACCCCGAGCCCCGCGACGACGGCGACGGGCAGCGGACCGCACACGGCGACCGCGTGGTCGAGCGTCGGACCGGGTACGAACTCGGTTGCCATCCACGGGACTTCGTCCTCTGCCGAGCCGTCGAGCAGCTGAGCGACACAGGGGCTCTCGACGGAGCGGACGGCTTCGATCTCACGCCGGAAACGGTCCCGCACCGCAGGACTGTGCAGCAGGGCCGGCCGGATCGTCTTCACGGCGGCGAGCGTCCCGTCCTCGGCCAGCCCCAGCAGCACCTCACCCATGCCGCCGACTCCCAGCCGCTTCACGATGCGGAACGGCCCCACACTCCGTTCGTGAACATCTCCCACCGCGGCCCCTTTGCGTCCGTTGGCTCCGTCCCACCACGCTGACCATCGAGATGATGATTCCACAGCACGGACGTTGGATCAGCAGGAATCCCAAGGGGATTGAGGCAAGACACCTCCTCGGTGGGGCACCGGCCGGACCGACCCCGGAGAGCGAGATTGCAGGACCGTCCGCGCACCTCCACGCCGGGCCGCACACGGTCCGCGGGAGCGGCCGGGCGTACCCCGTCCGGGCTGCCGCGGGCGCGGTGCAGACCGGTCCCCGCCCTCGGACGGCTCGCCGAGGGGCGCGGACGCACCCCTGAGCAGCGGGTGACAACGCGCCCGGAGCCCAGGTGTTGGTGACCAGGTGAACCGCTTCCACCCGTCCTGCCACTCCCAGAGAAGCAACGGCAGTACCAGCCGCACGTCGCCAAAGACTCGACCGTCTGCTGTTTCATCGGTGTTCAACCGAGCGCTCCTGACGGCGCCCAGTCAACGCCCTACGTTTCCTGAGGGGATTGCGAGAAGGGGCCATGGGCGACACACAACTTGCCGCACGCGTACGTGGATTGACGAAGTGCTTCGGTGGCGTCGTGGCGCTCGACGGTGTTGATCTGGACCTGGCGCCCGGGCGGATCCACGGGCTGGCCGGACCGAACGGTGCCGGGAAGACGACGCTGCTCGGGCTGCTGCTCGGGCTGGCCGTCGCCGACGGCGGCGAGTTGGAGGTGTTGGGCAGACCGGTCGGGCGGGCCCTGGCGGCGCCGCACGGAGTGGCCGGATTCGTGGACGGGCCCGGGTTGTACCCGTCGCTGACCGCGCGGAAGAACCTGGCCGCGCTGGCGGCGCTGCACGGGAAGGACACGCGGGCGGGGCGGATCGACGAGGTGTTGGCCGAGGTCGGGCTGACCGAGGTCGCCGACGACCGGGTGCGGGGGTTCTCGCTGGGGATGCGGCAGCGGCTCGGGCTGGCCGCGGCGCTGCTCACGGATCCGCGGCTGCTGGTGCTCGACGAGCCTTCCAACGGTCTGGACCCGGCGGGCAAGCAGCATGTGCACCGGGCGTTGCAACGGCTCGCGGCCGACGGGGTGACGGTCGTGCTGTCCAGCCACCGCATGGACGACCTCCAGGCGCTGTGCGACGAGGTCACGATCCTCGCGACCGGGCGCGTCCGGTTCTCCGGCCCGCTGGAGAAACTGGCGGCCGAGAACCGCGAGCTCGAGCACCGCCTGCTCACCTCCGATCCGCGGACCGCGCGGCGGGTGGCCGCCGAAGCTGCGGGGGCGCGGGTCGTGGCGGAAGCCGGGACGCGGCGTGGGAACGAGGCACTGGTCGTGCGCGCCTCGGCACCGGCCGTCGAGGAGTTGGTGGCCGCGCTGGTGCACGCGGGCGTGCGGGTGCGCGAAGTCGCGCCCGTGGTCCCGCCGTTGGAGGCCGCATTCCTCGCCCTGACCGAACAGCAGCAGGAAGGTGAGCGATGAGCACGGCCATGGCCCCGGGCGCGGTGGCCGGTGCCGGCGTCGCACCCGAGGCGCGCCGGGTGCCGGTGAGCCGCGTGTACCGCTTCGAGGTGGTCAAGCTCGTCTCGCAGTGGCGGATCCGGCTGCTGATGCTGGCCTGTTGGACCCTGCCGGGGCTGTTCGTGGCCGCGGTGGCCCAGCAGGGGACGCTGCCGTCCGACACGCTGTTCGGCCGTTGGATGCACGCCACGGGCTGGGCCGGCCCGCTGGTGGTGCTGGGGTTCTCGGGCTCGTGGGCGCTGCCGCTGCTGACCTCCGTGGTCGCGGGCGACGTGTTCGCCGCCGAGGACCGGCTCGGGACCTGGCGGCACCTGCTGGTGATGGTCCGCTCGCCGCGGCGGATCTTCGTGGCGAAGGCACTGGCGAGCGGAACCGTGATCGTGCTGCTGGTGGCCGGGTTGGTGGGCGCGAGCACGGTGGGCGGGCTGGCCGCGGTCGGGAACAGGCCGCTGGTCGGCGTCGACGGCCACCCGCTGTCGCCGTCGGACGCGGCCGGGAGCGTGCTGCCGGCGTGGGGGTGCGCGCTGGCGCCCACGCTGGCGCTCGCGGCGATCGGGCTGCTCGGCTCCGTCATCCTGGGGCGCTCGCCGATGGGGCTGCTCGTCCCCGCGTTGGCGGCGGTCGCGATGCAGCTCGCGCAGACGCTGCCGCTGCCGGTGGCGCTGCGCCTCGCGCTGCCCGGCTACGCCTTCGTCTCCTGGAACGGGCTGTTCGCCAGCCCCGTGCAGCTCGATGAGTTGCTGATTTCCATCGTGGTCAGCCTGGTGTGGGTCGTGGTGGCGACCGCTGCGGCCTACCTGCTCTTCGTGCGGCGGGACTTCACCAATGGCAACGAGGACGGCGTGGGGCGCCGCGCGCTCGTCTTCGGGGTGCTGCCGCCGGCCGGGCTGCTCGCGCTGACCTTCGTGGCGATCGCCGTGGCCACGCCCTCGACGGGCTCGGGGATTTCGCAGGCGAAGGTGCAGCAGTCGGTCGCCACCGTGTTCGCGCACCTGTACCGGCTGCAGACCGAGCAACTGCACCGCCCTGCCGTCACTGAGGCACAGCTGCAGGTCACGGCGGAGTGCGAGCGGGGTGACGGCCAGGTCGACCCGGTGGGGCCGGGCAACGACTGGCGCTGCGTCGTCACCTGGCACCTGCCCGGTACGGCCGCGCCGGGGACGGCGATCTACCAGCTCGACGTCGCCTCGGACGGACGGCTGACGGCCGACGGCGACGGACCGAAGGAAGTGAACGGCTACTTCCTGGTGCACACCCCGACCGGGGACGCGCCGAACCCGCTGTGGCAGTTCGACGGCCAGGTCGAGTTGCTCTCCTCCGCAACGAACTTGGCGAGCCGAGCGAACTACGCGAACTCGACGAATTCAACGAAGGGATGACGCCATGCAGGTAACGCGTCGTCGACGCGTCCAGAAGGAGCACTTCGTCCTTCTCGGTCGGCGTACGGGCCGCCGTGCCACACTCGCCACGGCGTGCATCACGGCGGTGGCCGTGGCCACGGGCACGGCATTCGCGACCACCCATCAGTTCGGTACGGACCAGGTCGGCCAGGTCACCGCCAATGGCCAGGTCATCTCCAGCGACCAGTACATCGCCCCGTACGGCAGTCGGCTCGTCATCAACGACGGCAAGGTCATGGCGTCCACGGCCAGCCCGGACGGCGGTCACCTGGCCGCCTCGGTCGCCGACGGCGACGCGTCGCTGGTCGTGGTGGACCTGAAGACCGGGCGGGTGCAGCAGCGCGTCGGCAAGGCCAAGGTGGACGACCTGCACCTGACCGACGGGTCGGTCGGCCAGGCGGCCCCGGTGTACTCGCCGGACGGCTCGCAGCTGTGGCTGGGCCAGCTCGACGGCTACACCAGGTTCTCCGTGAACGCCGACGGATCCCTGTCCAACCCGGTGAAGGTGTCGATCCCGGCCGACGGGGACAAGCACGCGCTGGCGTCGGGTGCGGTGTTCTCCTCCGACGGCTCGACGGTGTACGCGGCGGTCAACGGGCAGAACCGGGTGGTCGCGATCAACGCGGCGACCGGAGCGATCGGGCAGAGCTGGACGGTCGGCAACGCGCCGCGCGGCATGGTGCAGGTCGGTCACAAGCTGTACGTCAGCAACGAGGGCGGGCGCGCGGCCACGCCCGATGACGACACGCTCAACTCCTACGGCACGCAGGTGCCGGCCGACCCGGCGACCGGTGCCACGACCACGGGCACCGTCAGCGTGATCGACCTCGCGGACCCGGCCGCCACCAGCGGGTCCATCGCCGTCGGCCTGCACCCGACGGCGGTGTACGCGAAGAACGGGGCGCTGTTCGTCACCGACACCGCCACCGACGACGTGTCGGTCATCGACACCAAGCAGGACAAGGTCGTGCAGCGGATCTCCACCAAGCCGTGGCCGGAGGCCTCGGTGGGCTACGAGCCCGACGCGGTGACGCTCACCGACGACGGGCATTTGCTGGTCACCCTCGGCCGCGCCAACGCGGTGGCCGTCTACCGCTACACCAGCCCGCAGGAGCCGGTCAGTTACGTCGGCCTGCTGCCCACGGACTACTTCCCGACGGAGATCACCACCGTCGGCTCGAAGGTGGTCGTCTCCAACACCCGCGGCGTCGACGCGCGGCGGCCCAACTCCACCGGCGCGCACAACACCCACGACACGACCTCCAGCCTGACCCGGTTCACGCTGCCCGGTGACCGGGAGATCCGGTCCCAGACCGCCAAGGTCTTCCGGCAGAACGGCTGGACCAGCGGCTCGGTCCAGACGGCCGGCCGGCACAAGGCGAAGCCGGTGCCGGTGCCGGCGCGGATCGGCGACCCGTCGACGATCAAGCATGTCTTCCTGATCGTCAAGGAGAACCGGACCTACGACCAGCTCTTCGGCGACATGGCGAAGGGCAACGGCGATCCGAAGCTGACCCAGTTCGGCACGAACGTGACGCCGAACCAGCACGCACTGGCCGAGCAGTTCGGGCTCTACGACAACACCTACGACATCGGCACGAACTCCGCCGAGGGCCACAACTGGCTGATGCAGGCCGACAACCCGGAGTACACCGAGTCCTCGGCGGGTGAGTACGAGCGCAGCTACGACACCGAGGACGACGGCCTGGGCCACCAGAGGTCGGGCTTCCTGTGGACGGGCGCGCAGGCGGCGGGCCAGGACGTCCGGGACTACGGGGAGTTCCACCAGTTCCTGACCAAGCCCGACGGCGCGAGCTGGCAGAACCTGTACTGCGACGCGAAGAACATGGACGCGACCGGGCAGGACAGCGCCTACCCCCTCAAGTCGTCGTCGCCGATCCCCTCGCTCAACAGCGTGTCGGTACCCGGCTTCCCCAAGTTCGACCTCGAGGTTCCGGACCAGTACCGGTACCAGATCTGGAAGCGGGACTTCGAGCAGAACGGTCCGGCCAACCTCAACACGCTGTGGCTGTCCAGCGACCACACCGGTGGTCCGGCGAGCCCGGCCGCGCAGGTCGCCGACAACGACCTGGCGGTCGGCAAGATCGTCGACGAGATCTCGCACAGCGAGTACTGGAAGGACTCGGCGATCTTCGTGGTCGAGGACGACTCCCAGGCCGGCCTCGACCACGTTGACGGCCACCGCGCCCCGATCCAGATCATCAGCCCCTGGGCGCAGCACGGGACCGTCGACAGCCGGTACTACTCACAGATCACGATGATCCGCACCATCGAGCAGATCCTCGGGATCCACCCGATGAACCAGAAGGACAGCGCGGCCAGCCCGATGGCCACGGCCTTCACCGACAAGCCGGACTTCACGTCGTTCACGGCGGTGCCCAACCGGACCGCGCTGACCGACGGCCTGTCCACGCCGCCCTCGTGCGGTGTCGACGTGCCCGGGGCTCAGGACGGCCACGCGGCGGCGGCTCCGGCCACGACCGCGCCGCCGGCGGCGGAGCAGGCCGTCGCGGCCCAGTGGGCCGCGTGGAAGGCGAAGCAGCGGCTCACCGGCCCGAACGCGGTGCCGGACTACGCGAACCCGGCGCAGATGAACCACCTGGTCTGGTACGAGACGCACAACTGGACCACCCCATACCCGGGCGAGAGGGAGATCCATGCGCCGGACGACGTGCCCGGCGCGTACCTGCCGTCCGCGGAGAACGACGGCTGATCCTGCTCCGATCCCGCCGGGGAACCCTGATCGGGCCCCGGGCCGGCGCCACCGCCGGCCCGGGGCCCGCCTGTTCCCACATGCGGATTCGGAGCCGGGATGCTTCAGCGCCCTCGCGCGCTGATCCCGGAGGGTGCGTGGGACCTGCTCGACGACCCCGCAGCGGCCGCGGCCGACCTCGGCACTCACCTCCCAGAGGAGGGCACACCGGTCTTCCCGCCAGGCCAGGCGCCAGGCCAGGAGCGGCATGGCCGGGATCCGCCGGACGACGCCGCGCAGCCTGGCGCCGGCGCCGGCCCGCTCGTGTCGGTCGGACCCGGAGCCGAACGTGAATCCGGCGTCCAACAGCAGCGAATCGCCGGCAGAGCGCTGGGCGTCGGGGCGGCGCGACCGGCGGGGGCAGAACCGTGTCGTGACGGTGGCGACGTCTGGTGGCGGCGATGCCACCCGCCCCCGACGCCGGCCCGCCCCGACTGCGGTGAATGACCTCGAGTGGTACTCGAGCGGGATTTCAACGTACGGGTGGCCCGTTTATGCAACTGCATAAACGGGCCATCCGCAACCTATGGTGATGCCTTCGGCGGGATTCCATACTGAGTGCGAGAGCACGGATGGACCAGCGGAAACCGGGAGAATAAGTCGTGAGCCGTCACAGAGTTGTCAAAGGATTAATTGTCACCGCTCTCGCCGTTGTCGGAGTCCTTGTCTCCGGGCCTGTGCGAGGCGCTGATTCACCGGTGATTACGCGAGCGGTCACGGCGGATTCCGAAGCGGCCTCGACCGTCACGGCCGGCGCGACGGACACGACTCCTGCGCTCGCCCCCGACAACCCGATCTGGCAGTGACGGATATCCGCGAGGCCCGGATCGTGGTCGAGGGGCTCCGGAAGAGTTTCCGGCTGCGCCCGGCCGGTGGGCGGTGGTTTCGGCGGGCAGCCGACCGGACGGCCGGTGAGGTCACCGCGGTCGACGGCATCGGCTTCCACATCGAGCCGGGCGAGGTGGTGGGATTTCTCGGGCCCAACGGGGCAGGCAAGACGACCACGCTCAAGCTGCTCTCCGGCCTGCTGCATCCGACCGCCGGGGAGGTTCGGGTCGGCGGCTACCGGCCCGCCGACCGGGACCGGGATTTCCTGCGTTCGATCGCTTTCGTGATGGGCCAGCGCCAGCAACTGGTGTGGGACATCCCGATCAAGGACTCCCTGGAGCTGAACCGGATCGTCTACCGGGTGCCGGACGGTGAGTTCCGGCGCACCCGGCAGGAACTCGTCGAGATGCTCGAGCTCGGCCCGCTGCTGGGCCGGACCGCCCGGACGCTGTCGCTGGGGCAGCGCATGCGCTGCGAGATCGCGGCGTCGCTGATCCACTGCCCCAGCCTGCTGTTCCTCGACGAGCCGACGCTCGGCCTGGACATCTCGATGCAGCGGCGGATCCGGACCTTCGTCCGGGAGCACAACCGCCGCCGCGGCACCACCGTCCTGCTGACGAGTCACTACATGGGCGACATCGCCGAGTTGTGCGACCGGGCGCTGGTGATCCACGAGGGCGGCCTGGTGTACGACGGCGGGCTGGACGCGCTCAGGGCGCGCATCGCGCCGTTCAAGCGGATCTCCGTGAAACTGCGGGGCGGGGCAGCAGAGCTCGGCAGTCTCGGCACGGTGGTCTCGCAGAGCTCGGAGGAGGCGGAGATCCGGGTCGAGTCCACAGCGGCGCCCGATGCGGTGGCCCGTCTACTGGCCATCGACCAGGTGTACGACTTCCAGGTCATGGACCCCAGCCTGGAGGACGTGATCGGGCAGTTCTTCACGGAAGGCCTGTCCCGATGAGGGCGGCACTGCTCCTGTACCGGGCGTACTGCGCCGGTTCGTGGGGCGTTCAACGGCGGTATCCGGCGGCCATGTGCATATGGGTCCTCGGGGTCGCCCTGGAGCCCGTGCTCTACCTGGCGGTCTGGCACACCGCAGCCGGCGGCGGGCAGCTGGGCGGGTTCTCCGGCGGCGACTTCGCCGCCTACTACCTGCTGGTCATGCTGGTGAACCACGTGAGCTACACCTGGTTCTTCATGGTGATGGACCGCAGGGTCCGCGAGGGTGGCTTCTCCGCCCTGCTGCTCAGACCGGTGCATCCGCTGCACGGGGACATCGCGGAGAACCTCACCTTCAAGGCCATCACCGCGGTGGCGGTGGTGCCGATGGCGGTGCTGCTCTGCCTGACCATGGAGGTCCGGTTCCGGCTCGGGGTGCTCGACCTGACGCTGGCGGCTCCGAGCGTGCTCACCGGCGCGGTGCTGCGGATGTCGCTGGAATGGACGCTCTCGCTGGCAGCCCTGTGGACGACCCGGGTGGAGTCGTTCGGACGGGTCTACGGGTTCGTGTCGCACTTCCTCGGCGGCTTCGCCGCGCCGCTGACGGCCTTGCCGGCCGCCCTTCACGCGACAGCGTCGTGGACGCCGTTCCCGTGGATGGTGGCGTTCCCTGTCGAGCTGGCCATGGGAAGGCACCCGGCAGCGGAGGCGGTCCGGGGGCTGCTCGTCCAGGCCGGCTGGCTGGTGGCGAGTCTGGTTCTGCTGCGTACGGTCTGGCGTCGTGCGCTCCGCCGGCACACGGCGGTGGGCGGATGAACCGGGCGCGACTGCTGACGGTCCATCTCCGTGCGGCCCTGAAGGCGGAGTTGCAGTACCGAGGAAACTTCGCGGCGCAGGCTCTCGACGCCGTCATCGGGCTCGGGGTGGCCCTGGGCGCGATCGAGGTGCTGTTCAGCCGGGTCGACAGTCTGGCCGGTTGGACGGCTCCGCAGTTGGTCCTACTCACGGGCATCTACCTGATCGTCGGCGGGATCGTGAACCTCGTGGTCCATCCGAGCCTGAGCCGGTTCGTCCGCGAGGTGTTGAACGGCACCTTCGATTTCGTCCTGCTCAAGCCCATCGACGCGCAACTGCTGGTCGGACTGCGCGAGGTGCAGGTCTGGAAGGCCGTGGACATCTCGCTCGGCTGCGCCGTGGTGGGCGTCGCCCTCGGCATACAGGGACTCCCCGGTCCGGCGCCGGTCGCCGGTGCGCTGCTCCTGGTCGGCGTCGGGGCGTGCCTGATGTGTGCGGTCTGGTTCATTGCCGCGACATCGGTTTTCTGGCTGATCCGTATTGACAATATTCTGGCGATTCTACAAAGCTGCTTCCAGTCGGCGAAATGGCCCGCCGGTGTTTATCCCCGATGGCTCAGGACGTTCCTCACGGTCGTTCTACCGATGACAGTTTCGACCGCCGTCCCGGCAGAATTCGCGACCGGGCGGGGAAGCCTCCTCAGGGGAACTTTCGCAGTCCTCGCCTGCGGGGCACTGTGCGTACTTTCCCGATGGCTCTGGAAGCGCGGTCTACGGCGCTATGCGAGCGCCTCCTCCTGACTGCGGTGGAATTTCTGTCGCAGTCAGGAGATCCGACAACGAAAGGGAACATAACCATGTCCATCCGATCCGGTATTCCCACCTCGGCATTCTGGGCCGGTCGACCGGTCGTCGTCACCGGCGGCGCCTCCTTCATCGGCTCCCATCTGGCCGACGCCCTGGTGGCCCTGGGCGCCAGGGTGACCGTGGTGGACAACCTCAGCAGCGGTCTCCTCGAGAACATCGCGGACCAGGTGGCCTCCGGCGCCATCACCTTCCACGAGGCGGACCTGCGGGACGCCGCCGCGACCGAGCGGGTGCTCGCCGGTGCCGACACCGTGTTCCACCTGGCGGCGGCGCACGGCGGCCGGGGCTATGTGGACCTCCACCAGGCGGCGTGCGCGGAGAACCTCTACCTCGACGGCCTGGTCTTCCGCACCGCGCTCAAGTCGGGTGTGCGGAAGGTGGTGTACGCCTCGTCCGGCTGCATCTACCCGCTGCACCTGCAGGGTGACCTCAGCGTCGACCTGCTGCTCACCGAGGATCTGGCCGGCCCGCCGTACGACGCGGACGGCATGTACGGCCACGCCAAGCTGATGGGCGAGCTCACCCTGCGAGCGATGCACCAGGAGTACGGGCTCAAGGCCGCGTCCTGCCGCTACTTCACGGTCTACGGTCCGCGCGGCATCGAGAACCACGCGGTCATCGCGATGATGGCCCGGGCGCTGATCCGTCAGAACCCGTTCGAGATCTGGGGCGACGGCACCCAGGTGCGGAACTGGACCTACGTCGACGACATCGTCTCGGGCACCATTCTGGCCGGCGAGCACATCGACGACGGCAGCGCGGTGAACCTCGGTACCACCGAGCGGATCACTGTTCTCGAGGCGGCTCACATGATCTGCGAAATGGCTGGCTACCAGCCGGAGTTCGCCTTCCGTACCGACATGCCGACCGGCCCGGTCAACCGGATCGCCAGCTTTGAGCGCGCCGCCGATATCCTTGGCTGGCAGCCCGGCACGCTGTTCGCGGAGGGGGTGCGCAAGACCTTCGACTGGTACCTGGCGCACCGGGATCCCGCTCTGCTGGCGCAGAACCTCGACCAGCTGTTGACCGAGCGCGGTGTCACGCCCGGCGGTGCGTCCACCGGCGACATCGCCCCGGACACCGTCCCTGCCGCAGTCTGAGACGACTCCCGACCGACTCTGGGTGGATGACATGAACGATCGCCGGCTTCCGTCTCCCGAAGAGGTGGGGGGCGCTCTCGCGGAGCATCTCCGGCAGCTCGGGCCCAGCGGGCAGTGGCAGCACGGGCGCACGGTGAAGGTCCTCTCGACGGAGGACCTCTCCCCGGGGCTCGGGCAGGCCACCGTGCTGCGGGTGTCCGCAGACCTCGGAGACGGCGGCCCGGCCTCGTGGATCGCCAAGCTCCCGGCCGGGGGTAACCAGTCGCTGCTGGAACTGAGCGACCCGGCGCTCACCGAGCGGGAGACCCGGTTCTTCGGCAGCCCGCTGCGCGGGATCCTCCCGGACGGGCTCGCCACGGCGCCCGACGCCGGAGCGCTGCGGCACGGCGGCAGCGAGTGGATCTTCATGCGGGACATCGGGGAGGCGATGGACCGGCGCTGGACAGTGGCGGACGCGCACCTCGTGGCCGCCCGGTTGGCCCGGTTGCACGCTCCGGTGACCGCCGACCCCGGCGTGCTGGCGACCCCCTGGTTGGAGCGGAACGGGTACGCGGGTTACGCGCACCACGTACCGGCCGGACACGAGAACCTCGAACTGCTCGGTCAGGACGAGCGGCTGGCCGGGCTGTTCTCACCGGAGCAGGTCCGGCGGCTGCACGGCTGTCTGGCCGCCCTCGGCCGGCTCACGGCCGTCGCCGACGGGCTGACCCCGACGCTGCTCCACGGAGATCTGCACCTGCGGAATCTCGGCCTCACCGCTGACCGGACCCTGGTGCTGATCGACTGGGAACACGTCGGGGTCGGACCGGTCGGCGTCGACCTGGCCACCTTCGTCTCGCTCTACCGCCTCTTCGGCGGCGAGGGAGAACCGGACGAGCGGGCGCTCCTCGCGGAGTACGGCACGGCCCTGAGCGAGATCGCGGGCCGCGACCTGCGCCGGGACGCGGAGCTGGGATTCGCCGTCTGCCACCTGACCTGGGGACTCCACCTACGTCTCGGGCCCGGCCTGACCGCCGTCCGCCAGGGGGTGTTCGACGGCTCCGCGGACGCGCTGTCGGCACACCTGGAGGACGTCCGGTCGGGAGCTCTGCGGGCGCTGTTCTGGGCGACCGAACTGGGCATCGGGGAAGCGGGCACCGGCGAGCTTCGCACCGGGAAGGAGGACAGCTGATGGGCCGCCGGTTCCTGATGTTCCCGTGGCATGTCGGTGCCGGGCACACCGGGCGATGCCTGGCGCTGGCAGGGCTGCTCGGCGCGGCCGGTCACGAGGTGCTCTTCGCCGCCGATCCGGTCGGCGACATGGTGCGCGCGGCCGGACTGCCGGTCCTCGGCGGGGCGCCCGCGATCCGCCGGTCCGGGCTTCGCGGCCGCGGCTATCTCGCGGTCACCGGACCGGACAACGCCTATGCCAGCGTGGGTTATTACCACCCTGCCCGGGTACGCGAGCACGTCGAGCGCGACCGGGAGCTGATCCGTCGCGTCGCGCCCGATGTGGTGGTCACCCACATGCAGCCGACCGCGGTGCTGGCGGCTCGGAGCGAGGGGGTGCCGGTGGTGTCCGTCGCCGACGCGGACTTCTTCGTGACCGGTACCCACGGCTGGATGCCCTGGATGGTGTCCGGGAGTGGCGGACCGAGACTGTCGCCCTTCCCCGCGAGTCTGCCCGCCTTCCGACAGGTGGCGCGGGAACTCGGGGTCCCGGCGCCGGAGGAGACCAGCGACCTGCTGGTGGGAGACCTGGCACTGATCGCAAGCATCCCGGACGTCGAGCGGCCCGCCGACCGCTACGCGACCGACCCGAGGGTCCATCACGTCGGCCCCCTGATCTGGGATCCGGACGGGGGTGGGGAGTTGGGCCACCGGCTGGCCGCGTTCGACACCGAGGACCGGACCCGGGTCTACGCCTCGGTGGGCGGCGGCGCGGTAGCCGCAGCCGGCCTGGCCACGGCCGCCGTGACGGCCGCGGGCCGGGAACCATGGGCGCTGCTCCTCGCCACCGGCCTGGCCGCACCACCCTCCTCGGTGCCGGCGGGCGCACGGGTGCTGCCGCACTCCTTCGGCGGGCTGAACGCGGCGGCGGCCTGGGCCGACGTGGTGGTGTGCCACGGAGGCCACAGCACCATCCTGGCCGGGCTGCTGGCCGGCAAGCCGGTCCTGGTGATCCCCGCCATGTCGGAGAACGAGGGCAACGGCCGGTACATGGTGGAGAGCACCGGCACCGGGCTCTGCCTCCTGAAGACGGAGGCCGGCGCCGCGCCCGCGTCCGTCGACACCGCCGCCCCGGCCGGCGGCGCCGAATCCGCGCCGATCGTGACCCGGTGGTCCGCCCCGGGCGTCGGGACCCGCGCGGAGCTGGACGGTGAGCTGCTGGCCGCAGCCGTGACCGAGCTGCACTCCGTCCCCTCCTACCGGGCCCGGGCCGAGGCCCTGGGCCTGCGCCTTCGGGCCGCCGCCGGCGAGGCTCCCGGACGCATCCTCGGTCTGCTGGACACGGCCGGGCTGCTGTAGGCCCTGTCCGGCCCGGCCGGCAGCCCTGCCCCGCTCCACTTCATTCCACAACTCGCCCCGACCACGGGAAAGTTCTGATGACACCTGCCACGCGTACCTTCCTCTTCAGCCCATGGAGTCACGGCGTCGGCTTCGGCTACATCGGCCGAGCCCTGACGGTCGCCACCGAACTGCGCGAAGCCGGGCACCGCTGCCTGTTCGCCTGCGACACAGCCGAGGGCATCGTCGCCCGATCCGGTTTCGAGGTGGTCGGTGCCCCCAGCGGGCACAACCGCGCGGTACCGGACATGGGCCGGCGCCAGGGCCAGTACATATCCATCGACACCCTGGACACCGCCTTCGCGATCGCCGGGTACTACCACGCGGACCGGGTCAGGGCGGATGTCCTCACCGACGTGGCGACCATCAGGGACTGTGCGCCCGATGCCGTCGTGGTGGACATGCAGCCCACCGCGGCGCTGGCGGCACGGCATCTGGGCGTGCCGGTGATCTCGGTCGGCGACTCGGACTTCTACCGCCCGACGGCCAACAGCTGGATGCCCTGGCTGCCGGACGAGGACATGGTCAGCCCGTATCCCTCGTGCGTGCCCGCCTTCAACACGGTCGCGGCCGAGCTGGCGGTCGACCCCGTCGACCACGTCACCGAACTGCTGATCGGGGACCTGACCCTGGTAGCCAGTGTGCCCGAGCTGGAGGCGGACCAGGAGCCCCTGCCCTGGCGCGAGGACATGCACTTCGTCGGGCCGATCTTCTGGGATCCGCCGTGGTCCACCGTGGCACAGACGCTGGCCGGACACGGTCGCGACCGCACCCGCATCTACATCACCCTCGGGCACGGCGGCAAGGCCACCGGCGATCAGCTCCAGCCGATCCTCGACATGTGCGCGGAGCTGGACTGCGCGGCCTTCGTGTCCCTGGGCTTCCGCCCCGACGACGCGCTTCCCACCCTGCCGCCGAACGTCCTGGCAGGCGGGTTCACCGGGATCTCCGAGCCGATCCGATGGGCCGACCTGGTGATCAACCATGGTGGCTACTCCACCGTTCTGACCAGCCTGATGCACGGAAAACCGCAGATCATCCTGCCGTTCATGTCCGAGCAGGAGGCCAACGGAGTGCTCTTCGCCGAAGCCCACAAGGCGGGCTTCGTCCTGCGCCGCACCTCCCGTTCGGACGGTGGGCCGCGCCACTTCACCCACCGGCTGCGCTACTCCGGCGAGTCCACCGATGGCTGGTGCACCGCCGAGGAGTGGCGGCTGGCCGTTGAGGAGGTGCTCTCGGACAGCTCGTTCGCCGCAGGTGCGGCCCGGATCTCCGGTGCGATCCGCGAGGTCACCGAGGCCCGGGCACTGACCCGGACGATCACGGCCTTCCTCGACCGCCGCAACGGCTGACGCCCACCCACCACTCCCATCCGCCCGGCCCCCTGTCAGGCCCCCCACCTTGGAGAATCATGTCCGGCCAGGAAGTCTTCGAGCAGATCCGCGAACTCATCGTCGCGGTCAAGAGCACCACCGCCCCCGTCTCCGCAGCGGAGATCACCGAGGACTCCGTCTTCGAGCAGCCGCCGTTGGCCATGGACTCGCTCGACTTCGCACATCTCGTCGTCAGCATCGAGGAGACCTTCGGGCTCATCGCCTACGACAGCGACTTCCTCAGCCTCAAGACCGTCCGCGACGCGGTGCAGCTGGTCCAGGACCGGTCGTCCCGGCCCGACGCCCGAGGGCACTTCGCGTGACCACACCGAAGACGGACATCGACTCGGCGCCGCAGGCGGCGGTGCCCGGGGCGGCCTTCACGGACGCGAGCTGCTACCACGCGACCCTCGGAACCCTGCTGCTGGAGCACGACGGCCGGGCCGAACCGACGACCGTGCTCGGCAACACCGCCGCGACCCGCGCGCGACGGACCCAGGACGGCCCCGTCTTCGGCGACCTGGTCCCGGCGCTGATCGATTCGATGGCCGCCCGTGGTCACCGGGTCGTGCGCGGCCGGCTCGCCGACGAGGACGGGTGGGGCGGCCTGACGGCGGCGCTCCACGCCGGCGACCCGTTGGTCGTCGTCGTGGACACCTTCCACCTGGACCACTACTGGCTGGACCGGGGGCGGGTGCACGCCCTGCACGCGCTGACCCTGCGCCAGTTCAACCCGGCCGACGGCACGGTGCGACTGACCGACGCGGTCGACGTGACCTTCGTCGACAACCGGGTGCCGCTGGCCGATCTGGAACCCGCGCTGCTCGGCTCGGACATCGGCCAGGGCTGGCTCGAGGTGGCGGACTGGGGGCCGGTCGCCGGCACCGTCGGGGTCGGCTCGCCAAAGGAGCTTCAGGTCCATGCGGCCGCCCTCTCGGGGTGCGGCGGCGAGGAGCTCAGCGGCGTCGAGCTGGCCGCGTACCTGAGTGACTCGCTGGACCGGCTCTTCGAACTCACACCACGGTTGGCCCGGCCCGACGCACGTGGTGGGGCGGACGACGAGCGCCGGAGGGTGACCCGGCTGATGCGGGGCATGTGGAACTACCACCACACGCTGCGCTGGTTCGCCAGGTACCTGCTGGCCCTCCCGGCTGCCGACGACACGCGGCCGACAGCCGCCGCCGTCGAACGCGCCTCACAGGACTGGCTGGCGGCCCGCTCCATGCTGCTGCACTCGGGCCTGGCGAGCCCGGCCCGCACCGCGCGCTACCGGGACGAGGTCGCCCGGCGGCTCGGGCGGGTCGCCGGTGATCTCCAGGCGGCCGGCGAGCTGCTCGGGGGAGGACCGGAGGTTCCGGCATGGGAAGGCTGAGCCGCGCGTCCGTCCTGCGGGCGCTGGATCTGAGGGACCACCGGAACAACGCCGGGTGCGCCCTTCCGGGCGCCGCCGCCGGGACCGGCCTGGACGGCCTGGGCCGTTCCTTCCCCGCGGAGGAACTGCGCCATCTCGAGGACCTGATGGGCGGGCTTCCTCCGCGCTGGGGGCTCGGCGCGCCCGACAACGTCGAGTGCGTGGGCCAGCGGATCGACCTCCCGGAGCCCCTGCGGGTGCGCTCCCTCGGGGTCCTGGGCGCGTGCACGGGCGGCTCCTACCGGGACGAGCTGCTGCTGGAGAGCGGCACCCCGGGGATCGCCCGGCGTCCGGTGGGGCTGGGGCTGACCGACTTCCTGGCCGCCACCCCGGCGAACGGCGAGAGCTGCGTGGCAGCCTGCTCCTTCCTGCGGGAGAACGGCCGCGACGTCCAAGGGCCGGTCCCGCGGCTGTGGCGCCGGGAGGTCGAGCTCGAACCGCCCCACGACACCGTGGCCGTGTGGCTGCCGGTCAATCCCGACATACACGTGTTCGGCATCTGGGTGCATGCCGAGCCGGTGGACCGTGACCACGCCGAGGACGGGGAGGAGAGCCCGTGAGGTGCTTGTACATCACCCAGGAGTACGCCCCACTGTTCACCGAGGGCGGGCTGGGTCTCACCAGCCGCGCGCTCCCGGCGGCTCTGCAGTCGGAGCGCGGCATCCGGCACGATCTGGTGCTGCCCTACTACCCGTGGCTGGTCGAGCGGAGCGGTCACCGGGTGGAGGAGGTCTGCCGGCTGCCGGCCCGCTCCGTCGCCGGGGTGAGGGCCGAGGCGACGGTGGTGCGCCTGCTCGACCACGGGGGCCCCTGTGAGGTCTACCTGGTCCGGGCGGACCGCTGGTACGCGCGCGGCGGCCTCTACCGCGACGAGTCGTACGTCGAGTTCCCCGACGCGGTCGAACGGGCGGCGTTCTTCGGCTGGTGCGTGGCGGAGTGGGTGCGCCGTACGGGCATCCGCTACGACCTCGTCCACGCCAACGACTGGCAGTCGGGGGCGGCGCTCGCCCACCTGGCCGCGGCCCGGCGGGACGGGCAGCGGCCCAGGCTGCTGATGAACATTCACAGTGCGGTCTACCAGGGTGCGCTGACGGGCCCGCCGGACGAGCTCGGCCTGCCCGAGGAGGCGGTGGCCACACTCCTCCGGGCACCCGGCGAGGCGAGTCTGCTGCTGCTCGGGCTGCTCTCAGCGGACGCCGCGGTCACCTGCAGCCCCGCCTACGCGGCCGGACTGGCAGGTGAGTTCGACGGCACCGCCGTCGGTAGGGCGCTGGCCGACCTGTCACTCAGCGGGATCGTCTCCGGAGTCGACCCCGGCGTCTGGCACCCCGGAGCGGCCGGCCGCCCGACCCAGCCCTTCGACCCCGCGGACCCCGAGTCCGTCGAGGCGGGGAAGCAGCTGAACAAGCTGAGGCTGCAACACCGGCTCGGGCTACGGGAGGACGACGGCATCCCGGTGCTCGGTGTCTGCTCCCGGCTGGTCGCCGAGAAGGGCACCGACCTGCTGCTCGACGGGCTCCGGCCGCTCCTGAGGGCAGGACGGGCACAACTGGTCCTGGTCGGACCGGCCGTGGCCGAGCTGCGCGGGGCATGTGACGAACTGGTCGACGAGCTCCCCGGCGCGGTGGCCTGCCTGCCGCGGTTCGACCAGGAGGTCGCCTGGCTGGTGTACGCGGGCTCCGACTTCACCGTCATGCCCTCGCGCGCGGAGCCGTGCGGCCTCAACCAGCTGATCGCCATGGCCTACGGCACCCTGCCGGTGGTCACCCGGGTGGGCGGCCTGGCCGACACCGTCACGGACATCCGGACGGCACCGGCGGACGGCACCGGCTTCTTCATCCCCGAGCAGACCGCCGAAGCCGTTCGGCAGACCGTCATGGAGGCCCTTGACTGGCTGCGCGCCGATCCGGATGCGGTGGCAGCCGCTCGTGGCCGGGCCCTCGCCCAGGACTGGTCCTGGTCGCGTACTGCGGCCGAATTCTCCTCGCTCTACTCCCAGCTGACCGAAGGATCCACAGGATGACCCCGCGTACCGCGATCGTCACCACGACGATCAACATCCCCTACCTGCTCAAGGACTACCTGGCCCAGTTCGCGGCGTCCGGCCGTACCGACCTCGACCTGGTGATCGTCGGCGACCGGAAGAGTCCGCCGGAGACCCGGGGCTGGCTGGAGGGCCTCGACTGGGGAGGCAACAGCTGGACCTACCTCGACGTCGACGACCAGGAGAAGTGGAACGCCCGGGTTCCCGCGCTGGGCTCGCTGCTGCCGTGGAACTCCATCCAGCGGCGCAACCTCGGCTATCTGCACGCCGCCGAGCAGGGCGCCGAGGTGATCATCAGCATCGACGACGACAACCACGTCACGGAGGACGACTTCCTGGCCGGCCACTCCATCGTCGGCACCACTGCTGAGGTGGACTGCGTGCGGACGGAGGGAGGCTGGGCCAACGTCTGCAACCTGCTGCGGACCGACTCACACCGGATCGTGCCGCGAGGCTGGCCGCAGAGCCTGCGGCAACAGGAGGACACCTGGACGACCGTCCGGCGCACCGGCCGCGTCGTCGTCAACGCGGGACTGTGGCTGGGCGAACCCGACGTGGACGCCGTCAGCCGGCTCGTGACCCCGGCCGAGGTGATCGGACTGGCCGGCGACGCCAAGCTCCCGCTGGGCCTGGACACCGGGACGTGGTGCCCGTTCAACTCGCAGAACACCGCCTTCCACCGCGACCTGCTGGCGTCCATGTACCTGGTCGTCATGGGCCCCCGCTACCGAGGCGTGCGCATCGACCGGTACGACGACATTTGGATGTCCTACGCCACCCGGGCGATCGCCGACCACCTCGGCGACCTGGTCACCTTCGGCCGCCCCCTGGTACGGCAGGACCGGAATCCGCACGACCACCTGCAGGACCTGTGGGGGGAGTTGCCCGGCATGGTGCTCACCGAACGGCTGGTGGACGCCCTGCGCGGTATCAGGTTCACCGGCTCCAGCTACCTGGACTGCTACCGAGAGCTGGTCGACGCGCTCCGCTCCGCCTTCACCTCGGACGCGACCCCGGCGGAGGACCGCCGGTTCTGGGACGAGGTGCTCACCGGCATGTCGACCTGGACCGACATCTGCGAGGAGGTGGTCCTCGGTGGCTGACACCCAGCGCTTCGCCGACCGGGTGGCCCTGGTGACCGGCGCCGCGTCCGGAATCGGTGAGACCACCGCCAGGATGTTCGCCGCCGAGGGCGCGGCGGTCGTCCTTCTGGACATCCAGAAGGAGCAGACGCTCCGGGTGGAGCAGGAGATTCGGGCCTCGGGCGGTCGCGCGCTCGCGGTGCCCGGGGATGTCCGCAACGCCGACGACTGCCGGGAGGCCGTGGACGCGGCCGTCGCCACGTACGGCGGCTTGGACATCGCGTTCTGCAACGCGGGCATCTTCGAACGCGGCAACGTCGTCGACCAGACCATGGAGGAGTGGGACGTCCAGATCGACACCCTGCTCAAGGGGACGTTCCTCACCTGCAAGTACGCCGTCCCGGCGATGCGGGCGCGCGGCGGCGGCTCCATCGTCCTGAGCGGGTCCAACTGTGCGCACATCGGGTGCGCCGGCCGGTTCGCGTACACCGCCGCCAAGGCGGCCATGCCGGTGCTCGCGAAGCAGCTCTCCAACGATTGGTTCCACGGCGCCAACATCCGGACCAACTGCGTCTCGCCCGGGCAGGTGCTGACCGGTATGACGACCCGTACCTGGCAGCAGGAGACCGGTGCCGCCGAGGACACCCCGGTCCCGGACGCGGTCGCCGAACGCTGGCAGCGGCCGGAGGAGATCGCCACCACGGTGCTCTTCCTGGCGAGTGACGAGGCGCGGGACATCACCGGCGTCACCATTCCGGTGTCCCGGACCGCGCTGCTCCGAGTGGCCGGGATGCGGTCGCGATGAGTGCCACCACACCGCCGACGCTGCTGTGGCGGATGACGCCGCACGCGTACGCGTGGCGGCCCGCCGACGGGCGCACCGCGGAGGACGGTATCCCCGGCATCCTGCTACGGGGCATCGCGGACGCGGTTCACGGCGGTTACGACGGACTGGAGGCGAGCCTGAGCTGGGTCGGCGGTTCGCCGCAGGCCGCCGCCGCTGCCCGGCGCAGCCTCGAAGGGTGGGAGCTGGGCCTGGACTGCCTGTTCGTCCAGGTCAGCACCGGCATCCCGGACGAGGCCCTCGGTCTACTGGTCGAACAGGCGGTCCAGGCCGTGCCGCTCGGCTACCGGTTCCTCAACGTGGTGACCGTTCCCCCGGCCGCCGAGCGCCGTCGCTACCCCGCCGGTTACGACGGCGCGCCCGTCGCGATCGCGCGAGTCCTCGTCGAACTCGCGCGACGCCTGGAACCGCACGGCCTGGCGGTCTGCTGGCACCCGCACGAGACCGCACTGCAGGGCGGCGCGCGTTTGGCCGAGGAGACCGTCGAACGGTCCCTCGGCGCACCCGTGCGGCTCTGCCTGGATCTCGGCTGCGTGGTGCGGGCCGGGGAGGACCCGGTGGACCTGCTGCGGCGGTTCGGGCCGGTGGTGCGCACCCTGCACGTTCGGGACGTCGCACCGGACGGCCGCTGGTGCGAGAGCGTCGGCGAGGGGGTTCTCGACCTGCCCGCCGTCGCGAAGGCCCTGAGCGACCTGCCCGCGCTCGGAGCCTGCGCGGTCGAGATGAAGTACGACCGCGACACCAGGGTCACCCGGACGCTGCGGGAGAACGCCCGCCTCAGCGCCGAGGTCCTGCGCGGGATTGACGGCTGGCCGACGGGCGGTACCCGATGAGCACGGCGAACCCGGCACCGGCCTCCCACCACGACACCATCGTGGTGGGAGGCGGTGCGGCCGGCTGTGCGCTGGCCGCCCGGCTGAGCGCGGCGGGCGACCGGACGGTGCTGCTGATCGAGGCCGGGCCGGACGACGCCGAGCTGGCACGGGCGATGGCGGAACCGGGCAGGTTACCGCCCGGAGCGGACTGGCGGCTGACGGCCCGGGTGCCCGGCTGGCGGACCGAGTTTCCGCTCCCGAGAATCAGGGCGGTAGGCGGGACCTCCCTGCTCCAGGGCGGGGTCGCGCTGCGCGGCCTGCCCGCCGACTACGACCGCTGGGCGGAGCGGGCCGGGGCATCCTGGAGCCACCGGCGGCTGCTGCCCGTCCTCGCCCGGGTCGAGGCGGACCGGGACACCGGGTCGACCGGCGTACTGGGCATCCGGCGCAGCCTGGCCGTTGAACGGCAGCCGCTGCACGAGGCGTTCCTCGACGGCTGCGGCGAACTCGGCGTGCCGTACTGCCCCGATCTCAACGCCCAGACCGCAACCGGCGTCGGCCTCGTCCCCCAGGCCCGCAGGGGGACCGTGAAGGAGACCGCCCGGCGCGCGTACCTCGACCCGGCACGCGCCCGACCGGGCCTGACCCTGCTCGCCGGCACGAGGGCCACCCGGCTGCTGCTGCGCGGTGGGCGGGTCGAGGGCGTGGAGACGGTCAGCGCCGAACGAGGGTGCGAGCGGCACCTGGCCCGGCACGTGGTGCTCACCGCCGGGGCGGTGGCCTCCGCCATGCTTCTGCTGCGATCCGGCGTCGGGGAGCCCGCCGAGCTTCGGGCGGCCGGGCTTCCGGTCCTGGTGCCGCTTCCCGGTGTCGGCACCAGGCTGCGAGACCACCCGGCGGTCTGGACCAGCTTCGGCCTCCGTTCGGGCCACGGCCGGCCGGACCCACTCTGGTTCCAGGTGATGATGCGGCACACCGCCGAGGACGGCGACGGACTGCCCGACCTCGTCCTGGAGATGTACCACGACTTCCGGCTGCTCCCGGCGCCGGCCGCCCTGCAACGCGGAGTCCTGGTGGCCTCGTTGTCGGCACCACGCGGGACCGGCCGGATCCGGCTCGACCCGCGCGGCCCGGACGGAAACCCGCTGATCGAGTTCGACTACCCCGCAGCGGACCTGGCGGATCTCCACCGAGCCGTCACCTTCGGGCACCGGGTGCTGCGCACCACCGCTCTGCTACGGCTGGGCGCCCACGCGCCCCGCCTGGTGAGTGTCGCCGGGCACGGTGGCCGCTCGGACACCCTGTTGCCGCGCGCACTGCCGGTGGCGGGGGGCTCCGCCTCCCCCTACACGGTCGGCGTGCAGGACGTGGCCGGATCCGCAGTGACCGCCCACCACCTGCACGGCGGCTGCCCGATGGGGCCCGACCCCGACCGGGGCGACGTCGTGGACGAGCGATGCGAAGTCCACGGAGTCGAGGGCCTCCACGTCGGTGACACCAGCGTCATGCCGACTCCGTTGCGTGCCAACACCCATCTGCTCGCACTGTGCGTGGCCGAGCGACTGGGCGAGCTGTTCACCCGAGACCCGAGGGATTCGACATGAGGGTACTGATCACCGGTGGGGCCGGATTCATCGGCTCCCACACCGCAGACCGCCTCCTCGACGAGGGCCATCAGGTCAGAGTGCTTGACGCGCTGCTGCCTCCGGTCCACGCCGACCGACGGTTCCCGGAGCACCTCCTGGCCCGTGGCGTGGAGTGGATCGACGGCGATGTCCGGGACCGCTCCGCGTGGGAGACGGCTCTGGATGGCGTCGACGCGGTCTACCATCTGGCGGCCTATCAGGACTACCTGCCCGACTTCTCCACCTTCTTCACCACCAACACCGCGTCCACCGCGCTGCTCTACGAGGTCCTGGTGGCACGCGGCCAGCGGCCGCAGCGGGTGGTGGTGGCCTCCAGCCAGGCGGTGTACGGGGAGGGTGCCTACCGCTGCCTGGACTGCGGCGGGGACGAGGTGCTGCGTTTGCGCGCGCGGTCCGTGGAGCGGCTCGACCGCGGTGACTGGGAGCTGCGATGTCCACGGTGCGGAGCCGTGCCGGTGCCGGACTGGACCGACGAGAGCGAGGTCAGCCCGCACAACTCCTACGCCATCTCCAAGTACGGGCAGGAGTTGGCCGCCCTCGCACTCGGCGAGCGGTACGGCATTCCCACCGTTGCGCTGCGCTACTCGATCGTCCAGGGCAGCCGGCAGTCCTTCCGGAACGCCTACTCCGGCATCCTACGGATCTTCGCCCAGCGGGTCCTCAACGGGCAGCCGCCGGTCTGTTACGAGGACGGCAGCCAGCTTCGCGACTACGTCTCCGTTCACGACGTGGTCCGGGCCAACCGGTTGGTGCTCGAGGACGAGCGCGCGGTGGGCCAGGCCCTCAACGTCGGAGGCGGCCGCCGGGTGAGCATTCTCGACTACGCCCGGTTGGTCGGTGAGTGCGCCGGGGTCGAGGTGACGCCCGAGGTGCCCGGGGCCTACCGGGCGGGCGACACCCGGCACGTCCTCTCCGCGATCGGCCGCTTGGAGCAACTCGGCTGGCGCCCCGAGGTGCCGCTCCGGGATGTCATCCAGGAGTACCTCGACTGGGCGGTCGCCCAGCCCGACTTCATCGACGGGACCGCCGAGGCCGACCTCCGCATGCGGAGCCTCGGCACGGTCCGCCAGAGCACATCGGCCAGGACGTCATGACCACTGTCCCCGCACCGGCCCCCACGGGACCGGACCTCACCGACCCGGACCCGGCGGCCGCTGCCCGGGGGTACGTCGAGGCGCTCCGCCTCGCGCTCGCCGACCTCCCGGTCCCGGCGCTGCTTCCGGTACTGGGCCTGCTGGAACAGGCCTACCGCGCCCGCCGGACCATCTTCGTCTGCGGCAACGGCGGCAGCGCGGCCACCGCGTCCCACATGGCCGTCGACATCGTGAAGAACACCAGATTCCCGGGCGCGCCGCCGGTCCGGGCGGTGTCCCTGGTCGACCACGTGCCGGCGCTGACCGCCTGGGCCAACGACGAGGGCTACGAGACCGTGTTCAGCGGCCAGTTGGCGGGCCTGCTGGAGCCCGGGGACGTCGTGGTGGGCATCAGCACCAGCGGCAACTCGCCGAACGTGCTGCGCGCCCTGCGGTTCGCGCGCGAGTCGGGGGCGGTCACCGTCGGGCTGCTCGGCTCGCCGGGTGGGGCTGCCAGGGAGCTCTGCGACGCCTTCATCGCCGTTCCCGGCGGGAGCATCGAGCGCGAGGAGGACATCCATATGATGCTGGTGCACGTCATCACCAGACACCTGCGCTCGGTGGTGCGAGGGCGAGCTCAGCCGGTCTTGGCGGGCACAGTGGCCGGGACCCGGTGAGCGGCCGCCCGGCGGTGTTCCTGGACCGCGACGGAACCCTGACACTGCCCCGGCACTATCCGAGCCGGCCGGCGGACCTGGTCCTCCAGCCGGGGGTGCCGACGCTGCTGCGGGCGCTGCAGGCCCAGGGCCGCCTGCTCGTGGTGGTCACAAACCAGTCCGGCCTGGCCCGTGGTTACTTCGGCCAGGCCGACCTGGCGGCGATGCACGACCACCTGCGCGACCGACTGGCCGAGTCCGGGGTGCGGCTGGACGGGATCTACCACTGCCCGCACCATCCGGACGGCGTCGTCGGGCAGTTGGCGGTCCGGTGCGGCTGTCGCAAACCCGAACCCGGCATGCTGACCGCAGCGGCGGCGGATCTCCGCATCGATCTCCGGGCCTCCTGGATGGTCGGGGACGTCCTCGGCGATGTCGAGGCGGGCCGGCGGGCCGGCTGCCGTACCGCGCTGGTCGGCGGCTCGCTGCCGCCCACCGGCAGCACGGCCGAACCCGACGTCGTCGCACCGACGACGGCCGAGGCACTCCGGCACATCCTGGCGTCCGCCGGGCGTACCAGGTCCACCGGATCCGTCCAGCAGGGAGGTGTGCGCTGACATGGCCGCCGACTCAGCCCACGACCGCGTCGTGGACCTCGACAGCCTCATCGACGGCCTTCCCGACTCCGAGCAGCCGGCCGTCATCGTCCCCGGACGACGGGTCGTGTCCTACCGTGCCCTGCGCCAGATGGTCGCCGAGCGTTCGGTGCTGCTGGCCGACCGGATCGCTCCGGGAATGGTCGTCGGGGTGAGCGTGTCCGATCCTGCGGGGCTGCTGGCCTGGAGCATGGCCGCCCTGCGGCGCGGTCACGCCGTCTACCTCACACAGCCCGACCTGCCGGCGTCCGAGGCCGAGGGGATCGCGAGCCACGAACGGGCGGTCGCCCTGGTGGCGGACAGTCCCGCCGGCGCGACCGGTGAGCTGCGGATGCTGGCGGTGGCAGATCCGGTCCGGGACGCGCGGCCCGGTGTGCACTTCCACACCTCGGGGACCTCCGGAGTGCGCAAGGCCGCGATCCACGAGGCGCGGGCGCTGGCGGCGGAAGTCGCGGCTGTCCTGCGGAGGGTCGGTTACCGGCCCGGCGTGCGTGTACTGTGCGCGGCTCCGTTGCCGCACGCGTACGGCTTCGTCATGGGCGGCCTTGCCGTGCTGGCGGCCGGAGCCAGTGCGGTGGTCTCCCGGCCGCTGACCTGGCGTCAGTTCGGCGCCTGTCTGGCCCAGTGGTCGCCCGAGGCGGTGGTGGCGGTCCCCGCCCTGTACGACTTGTGGGCCGCGGGCGCGCCCGCCCCGTCGGCTGTGGAACCGCCACGGTTGTGCGTCAGCGCCGGCGCCCCGCTGGCGGCCGAGACGGCCGCTCGGTTCGCGGCGTCTTGGGGCAGGGCGATCTCGCAGCAGTACGGCTCCTCGGAGTGCGGGGCGGTCTCGATCGATCTGGACGCCTCCCCGGACGCGCGATGCGTCGGCGCCCCGTACCCGGGCGTGACGGTGACCGCCGGTACCGCCGATGCCCCGGCGGCTGTGGTCGTGCGCAGTGACCACGCGGCCTCCGGGTACGTCGGGGCCGCCCAACTCTCCCTTCCGGTGGACCCGTTCACCCGTGACGGGGTACTGACCGGCGACCTCGGCTGGCTCGACGGGCAGGGGCGGCTCCACCTGACCGGCCGGGTCACCGACGTGATCAACGTGCACGGCCGGAAGGCGGACCCTTACGAGATCGAAGCGGTGATCCGCCGCGCGGACGGTGTCGGGGAGGCGGCCGTGATCGGCGTGGACGCGGCCGGCGGTGACCAGTGGATCGCGGCGTTCGTGACGGCGTCGCGGGCCTCATCCGGTTCACTCTCCGAGGCCGGACTCTTCGAGCACTGCGCAAGGTCGCTCGCTCCCCACCAACTGCCGCGCCGCTTCATCGTGCTGGCGGAGATCCCGCGCACACCGACCGGAAAGCCCCGGCAGGCGGAGCTGATGGAGCTGGCCCGGACGGCGGCTCCGGGGGGAGGGCCGTCATGACCGCCACCCGGAGCAGCGACCGGCTCCCGGACGGGCGGGAGATCTACTACTACGGCGAGGCCCCGATCCTGGCCGACCCCTCGGACGGGCCGAGCGCGGGGCACTGGACTCCCGACCGCTCGGAGCTGCGCTGGGATCCGCTGATGGAGGAGTGGGTGATCGTCGCCCCGCACCGCCGTCGGCGGGCGGCGACCGGGGCGCTCTGCCCACTCTGCCCCACGCGTGGCGACGACCTGACGGAGATTCCGGCCGCCCGGTACGACGTCGCGGTCTTCGAGAACCGCTTCCCGGCCCTTTCCGGGCCCTGGACGGCGGACTTCGCTCCGGTCGGACCGCTGCCCAGATCCGCAGCGGCGGCCGGCCGTTGTGAGGTGATCAGCTACAGCAGCGAACACGACGTCACCCCGGCGCTGCTTCCGGCTGCTCGGCTGGTCACCGTGATCGAGGCGCTGGCGGACCGGACGGCCGAGCTGGGCGCGATGCCGGGCGTGCAGTACGTCTTCTGTTTCGAGAACCACGGAGCCGAGGTCGGGGCCACCGTCTCCCACGCGCACGGCCAGGTTTACGCCTACCCGTTCGTGCCGCCGCGGATCGCCCGGATGCGGGACGCGGCCCGCCACTCGGCGGCCCGGGGTGCCGGCTGCCTCTTCTGCGAGGTGCAGCGGCAGGAGGCCGCCGGCTCGCGGGTGGTGGAGCGCGGCGATCACTGGACGGCGTTCGTGCCGTACGCCGCGCGGTGGCCCTACGAGATCCACCTCTACCCTCGGCGCCACCTGCCGGATCTGGCCGCCCTGACCCCGGCCGAGCGGGCGGAGCTGGCGCAGCTCTACGGCTCGGTCCTGCGTCGGCTGGCCGGACTCCCGGGCGGGCCGTTGCCGTACATGGCGCTCTGGATCCAGGCGCCGGTCACGGAGGACCGCGAGGTCTTCCACCTCCATCTGCAGATCTTCACGGACCGCGCGGGTACCGGCGGACCGAAACGGCTGGCGGCGGGCGAGCTCGGTGCCGGCGTCTTTGTGAGCGAGGTGGACCCGGAGCGGGCCGCCGAGGAGCTTCGCGCGGTCCGGACATCAGCCGGACTCGAATGAGCCGGACTCGAAGAACGGAGAGAACCTTGTGGATCAGCAGTGCACCCCTCCGAATCTCCCTGGCGGGGGGCGGGACCGACCTGCCGGTGTACGCGCGCAGGTTCGGCGGCACCGTCGTCGGGGTGAGCACGAACCTACGGGTGACGGTCGTCGGCCGGCCCGGCGGTGCGGGCACGGAGGTCCGCGCCTGCCTGGACTCCTGCGCCGCCGTCCCGTCCGCTGACGGGCTGTCGAACCCGTTCGCGCGGGCGGCTCTGGGAAGGCACTGGGACGGTGGTCGAATCCAGCTCGCCTCGTTCGGTGACGTGCCGGGCGGGACGGGCATGGGCAGTTCGGCGGCCTTCTGTGTCGCCCTGATCGGCGGGCTGACCAGCGGTCCGACGGGGCGGCAAGGCGGGTTGCGGGGAACCGAACTGGCCGAAGCAGCCGCCGCGATCGAGATCGAGGCACTGCATCGGCCGGTGGGAAAGCAGGACCACTACCTCGCCGCGCTCGGCGGGTTCCGCCGACTGCGGTTCGAGCGGGACGGTACGGTCGGGGCGGAGCGCATCGAACCGGACCCCGCGGTCGTCCGCCACCTCGACGAGGAGCTGCTGCTGTTCTTCACGGGCATCACCCGGGACGCCGGGGCCGTCCTGGCGTCCCAGGGCGACAGCGTCCGGGTGGGGGACCGGGAGGTGGAGAACCGGCTGCACGAGATCAAGGAACTCACCGCGGTCGTCGGGGACGCACTGAGCACGGGCGACACGGGTCTGCTGGGGGCGGCGCTGGGGCGCCACTGGGAGATCAAGCAGACTCTCGGCTCCGGAGTGACCCTCCCGGCGGTCGACCGCGCGTACCGCGACGCCCTCGCCGCCGGGGCCACCGGGGGAAAGCTGATCGGCGCGGGCGGCGGGGGATTCCTACTGCTGCACGTGCCCACGGCCGCGCAGCCCACAGTCCGTACGGCCCTCGCCGCGCACGGTATGGACGAGCAGCCGTTCGGCCTGGACCGCTGGGGCCATCAACTCGTCCATGTCGGCGAGGTCGCTCGATGACTGAAAGTCAGAAGATGCTCGAGACAACGGAGATGATCGGATCGAGGCCGCCGGCGACGGACGGCTCGGTGACGAGGATGCTGCTGGCCTCGGACGGATCCACCACCCGGTTGCTGCAGGCGATCACCGGACAGCCGCTGGCGGTGCAGGTCGATGCACAGGGCGAGACCCGGGCTGCCGGGTTGCCGCCCGCCATCCGCGCGGTACTCGGACTCACCGACGACGGTGCGATCGTGGTCGAGCGGCGCTCTCGCCTGCTGACCCCGGAGCGACGGGTGGTCAGCATCAACCACGTGGTGCTCGACCCTGCCGCCGTCCGTACGCACGGGGCACCCGACCTCGCCGTTCCGATCGGAATCCGGCTGCGGGGCGATCGTGTCCCGCAGTTCAGGGAGCTGGTCGGCAGTGGTACCGGGACGTGGCTGCCCGATGGGGCGTCGACTCCCGCGGCCTGTGCGTTCAAGGCGTACCTCATCCACGACAGCAGCGGGGGGCTCATCTATGTTCACGAGTCCTTCAACCCCGGCGTTGTACCACCACCCAGGCTCGTGGGGCCAGGCAGCCAGCCCCGGTGAGCCGCGTGCAGGCCGGCCTGGAAGCGACTGGTGGCTTCCAGGCCCAGCATCAGGTCCGCGGCGATCCGCCGGGCGGTGCGCGGGCTGACGCCCAGCCGCTTGGCGATCGCGTCGTCCGTCATGCCCTCGCCCAGCAGGCGGAGAGCGGCGGACTCCTGGGGGGTGAGACCTCGGTGGTCCTGCACGGGACGGCGGGCGAACTCGGTCGCTGTGGACCAGAAGGCTTCGAACAGCGCGTGGAGCGCGGCCAGTGCGCCCTCGGCCCGCAGGACGACCGCTCCGCGCGAACTGTCCGCACTCTCCGTGGGGACCAGCGCGACCCGGCGGTCGAAGATCACCATCCGCACCGGGAGCGCGGCGACGGTGCGGACGTCGTTCCCGATCTCGGTGAGCCAGGTCAGATAGTCGGAGGTGGCCGGATTGTTGCGCGCACTGTCGAGGTAGATCGTGCGGACCTTGACCCCGCGGTCCCGCAGTTGCTCGTCCAGTGGCCGGGCCGCCGCGATACTCTCCGGCAGATGAGCCCCCTGGGGTGCGAAGGTCAGGACCTCCTCCTGGGCGTCGCGGGAGAGATCGGAGAGGAAATCCCGCACCTGGTCGAGCCCGCTGAGCTGCTCGACCGCCGGCTGGTCCACGCGCGGGCTGAGGATGGCGTATTCGGCTATCAGCTTGGCCGCAGCGGCTCGTTCCAGCGCCAGCCGGTGTTGCTGGGTGGCCAGTTCCGCCTCGCGGGCCAGCAGGAGAGAGCCGACTGCGGCCTCCGGCGGGAGCGGCCGGACTCCCGCGGGGCGGTCCCGGGCCGGGCGGAGCAGTCGTATCCGAACCAGTTGCTCGAGCGCCGTCGCCAGCTGATTTTGAGTCAACTTCGTTTCCTTGAGGATGAGTTCAAGATCATCGTGGGGTCGGGCAAGGATCGCCCGGTAGACCTCGTCCGCGATCGGATCCAAACCCAGAAGCTCACTCATGCGTATCCCCAGTCCGCCACTTCCGTCTCAGTGGACAGTCTTGCCGCTTGCTGAAAGGTATTGCAAGGGGGTTGCAAATGGGTAACGGCTGGATTAATCGGCCCAAGTGGCGCGAACCGCTGAGTGGCCGTCGCGGGGCAGGCTGCTTCGTGGCCGAAACAGGAAGCCTGGCCATGCCTCCCCGCGCCACGCGGTGACCGTGGCGTCGGCGGTGGAACCCGGTGGTCCGATGACGAGGTGTCATGGATTTGAAGAGGCTTGCCTGTTGCGCCGGGCGGGGGCGCCGGATGCGCGCCATGTCCGCGGCCTGCTCGGCCCGGTCTGCCGCAAGAACGGCCGGCGGCCGGCCGAATACGCCGGCCACGCCACCTCTGACGGGCTCCGGCACCTGCTCGCCGGTGCCCGCTGGGGCGCGGGCGAGATCCGCGACGAGCTTCAGGACTACGTCGCCGAACGCCTCGGCGAGGGCGACGGAGTCCTGATCGCCGACGGCACCGGCTCGGTCAGGAAGGGCGCCACCTCCGCGGGCGGGCAACGCCGGTACTCCGGTACCGCCGGCCGCATCCGAGGTCTGCCGGACCGGGGTCCTCGCGGCCTGCGCCTCCGCCCGCAGCGGGGCCCTGGTGGACCGGGAAGCTATCGACCGGTGGGTACGGGCTGAGCGTCCGGCGTCCGGCGGCCACGCCCGGCATCGGCGAACTCCAGGGCGAAGTCCAGCGTCATCCGCTTCTTCTGCTCCACCCCCACGTAGTGCCTGACGCGGACCTGGGCCTCGCCCGTGCCTTCCGGGCCGGAATCCCAGGAGACCGGAAAGCAGGCGGACGGCATGTTGTAATCCTGCTCCAAGGTGGCCGACCGCACCTTCTCCATCACGTAATTCCAGGCGAGCTGGCCAACCGAGAACGATGCGATCGGGTCGCGCTCCTCATCCAGGAAGTCCAGTGCCAGCCGGAATCCGGCTGAGAATTCCTCGCGGGTGTCGCCGGCGAGGACCATGAAGCCGATATTCCGGGCGACCGCCGACCGCATCGCCCCGGGTTCCCGGTCGTTCACGAATGTGGTGAAGCGGCCGTAGATCTCGGAGCCGCGGCGGTCCCCCAGCGTGCTGATCAGGTCGGGAGCGGCGGCGACGCGCACGTGGGAGACGAGGCCGAAGACGTCGGAGACGTCCCCGGTGAACAGCATGTCGACGTCGAACCAGACGACCGGTTCCCGGAACCAGGGGTGGAGGCAGGCCCTGAGGGCGTCGACGGAAGCGTGTGCCGGGCTCAGCAGGGTTGACCGCGACTGATCGAGCAGTTGCTGGACGGTCGGGTCCGCGCACTCGGCCACGATCCGGGAGGCCGGGACCGTCGCGAACCTGGGATCCATCCCGACGATCTCGCCGACCATCCGGGAGAAGACCCCGGCGCGTGGATCGTCCGGGTCGTACTCCGGGACGATCATGGTGACTCGGTCGAATCTCTGGGTCCGCAGTAGGGATATCATCGACGCGACCGCAAGATTGCAGTGCGTGAAGTCAAAATATGTGACGTAGTGAATTCTGCCAGTTCGCACGGCTGCACCTCGCAAATTCCCGAGATTGTCCAAAGGCTGATGCTAGTGCCGCCGGGCTGCGATCCGCAGGGTCATTCGCCTTCCTGTTTCGGCCATCCGGGTGGCCTGTCCTATTCAGGTCCAAATCGGTTGGAGGCACGGCGATGGCCCGGTCCTCCCGCCAGGGCTTCGGCGTGGTCGAGTGACGTCCGGTTCGTGACGGTCTGCCGGTCTGTCGACCCCGGGGGCGTGACAGGCGCGGTTTCCAAGATCATGGGGTCGCCGGGAGGGGCCGTCGTTCGCGTTCGCCGGGCGCCGGTCCGATCTCTCGAGCTTCGGACGGGCTCCCTCGCCGTGGTGTGCCGCGGGAACCCGGGGGAGGCCCGTATGGAGGGCTGGTGGGACCTGCGCCGGCCGGAGTCTCGGTCCGGGGCCGGCGTCGAGATCGTGCACCAAGGGCTCGAGGGGTGCAAGATCGCAAGTTCTTGCTGAACCTTTCCGAAGATCCTTGCCTGACTGTCGGTCACCTGTTTGAATCACCTCTCGTGTTCCTCCATTTGACGGGCAGTCCGATCTGGATGCCGACTGAGCCGAGGGGTCGTGGCGGTGCAGACAGCAGTTGCTGAACCCGGAGTCCGCAGCGACGGCGCGGGTTTCACGCTCGTTGCACCGGAGCGGACTTCGTACCGGGTCGACATCACGGACGGAGTGTTCGGGCCGGACAACCCGCTGCTGGCCGAGTACTGCGCGGGCCGTCGGGTGATCGCGTTCCTCGGCCCTACCGTCCACCGGCTGTTCGGGCAGCAGCTGCGCCACTACCTCGCTTCCCGGCTGGCGCCGGGAAGTTGGAGCATCGTGGTGATCGGAGGCGGTGAGGGGCGCAAGACGATGGCCTCGGTGGAGGAGATCTGCGCCCACGCCAAGTCCGCCGGGCTGGACCGGCACGGTGTGATGCTGGCCGTGGGCGGCGGGGTCACCTGTGATCTGGTGGGGTTCGCGGCGGCGATCTACTGCCGGGGTGTGCGCTACATCAAGGTCAACACCACCCTGGTCGGCCAGGTCGACGTCGGTGTCGGCATCAAGACCGGCGTCAACGCCCTCGGTACGAAGAACATGCTCGGGGCGTACCACCCCGCCCACGCCTCGATCAACGACCCGGCCCTTCTCCGCACCCTGCCTGATCGTCAGGTCAGGTGCGGCCTGGGCGAGATCGCCAAGATGGCGATCATCAAGGACGCGCGGCTCTTCCGTGTACTGGAGGAGTGCCCCGAGGTGTTCCGGCGACCCTGCCCCGCGCCGTCCTGGCTGCCCGCCGTCGCGGGCGGCGAGCGCGGGCTGGAGGACTATGTGCTGCGCACCGCGATGGCGCTGATGCTGGACGAGCTCTGTCCGAACCTCCGTGAGCACGACCTGGCCCGCCTGGTCGACTTCGGCCACACCTTCGGCCCGGTGATCGAGACGGCCAGTGACTACCGGATCGCGCACGGGGAGTCGGTGGCCATCGACATGGCCATCTCCAGTCAACTCGCCCAGGTGCTCGGCCTGATCGGCCCCGAGGACGCCGACCGGATCACCCGGCTCATCGTCGGCCTCGGTCTCCCGGTCCACGATCCGCGGACCTGCACGCCCGAACTGATGCAGCACGCACTGCGAGCCTCGTGGGAGCGGCGTGGCCGCAAGCTGCACTTGGTGGTGCCCAGCGGGATCGGCTCGGCCGTCTTCCTCGACGACCTGGCGGACGTTCCGGCCGTGGCACTCGAGCAGGCGCTGGACGTGCTGGCCGGTTTCCCCAGCGCGCTCGCCGTGGCCGGCTGATCAGTGCCGTTCGCCGACTGCCGCCCACGCCCGCACCACGCCTCGACAGGAGCCGCACCGAGATGAGTACCACCGAACCGACGCCGGCTCGCGATATGACGAACCATCAGATCACCAACCTGAACGAGGACTTGCTCCAATCGATCACCGGCGACCACGGCGGCGCCGGCACGATCCTCGCCCACCGGGTCTACCGTGCGGACGACGCACCGGCTCCCATCGCCTTCATCGACCTGGTGGTACTGCCCCCGCACACCTCCATCGGCCTGCACCGCCACGCCGACGACCGGGAGACCTATGTGATCCTCTCCGGCCGCGGCCGGATGACCCTGGACGGTTCGGAGTTCGAGGTTCGCGCCGGCGACGTGATACCCAACCGGCCGTACGGTGAGCACGGTCTCGCCAACGACACCGAAGCCGATCTCCAGCTGCTGGTCTTCGAGATCGGACCGCTGGACGGCGACCGGTGACCGGCCCCCGCCAGCTGGACCGGCTGGCCCGCGAGGCCGCCCACCTGGCTCCGGGTGCCTCGGAGGAGTCCGCGCTGGGCCGCCGGGTCTTCGTGGAAGGACGCGGCGCGGTGCTCACCGACCTGGACGGCAACCAGTACATCGACCTCGCGGCCGGCACCCTCACCCAGTCCCTCGGCCACTGCCACCCCGAGGTGGTCGGCGCACTCACCGAGCAGGCCGCCCGGCTGTGGAACGTCCACGACTCCGCCACCGCCGACCGCGCCGAACTCTGCGAACTGCTCGCCCGGCTGCTGCCCGAGGAGCTCGACACCTACGCGTTCTTCTCCACCGGCGCCGAGGTCGTCGAGGCCGCCCTGCGTGCCGTCCAGGCCGTCGCCGAGCCGGGACGCAACCGGATCGGGGCGCTGCGCCACGGCTTCCACGGCAAGACCCAGGGTGCCCGGATGCTGGTCCACTGGGACATCGGGCACCAGTCCCTCGCCGGAAACAGCATCCTCGGCTACTCGCCGTACTGCTACCGCTGCCCGCTCGGCCTGGAGTACCCCTCCTGCGGCGTTCGCTGCGCGACGCTGGTACGGCGGCACATCGCCGAGAAGCCCAATGTGTCGGCGCTGGTCTTCGAGCCTGTGCTGGGCGCGGCCGGCGTCATCGTTCCACCCCCCGGGTACTGGGAGCAGATCGCCGAGAGCTGCCGGGAGAACGGCGTCCTGCTGGTCGCCGACGAGGTGCTCACGGGCGGCGGACGGACGGGGACCTTCCTGGCCAGCGACCGGCTCGGCATCGAGCCGGACCTGGTGACCCTCTCCAAGGGCCTCGCCTCCGGCTTCCCGTTCGCCGCCCTGGCCGGCCGCTCCGCGGTGCTGCGCCACCCCGACGCGGCCAGGGCCGGCTCGACCGCGTCCACCTACTCCAACAACCCGCTGGGCATCGCCGCGGCGAAGGCGACGCTGGAAGTGGTGGCCCGGGACAGGCTGATCGGACAAGTGCGTGTCCTGGGCGCGCTGCTGGACGACCGGCTGGCCGAACTCCACTCCCGCTTCGAGGTGTTGGGCGAGGTGCGGGGCATCGGCCTGCTGCACGGGCTGGAGTTCGTCCGCGACCGGGCCACCCGCGAGCCGGCGCCCGAGATCGCCCGCGCGGTCTACCTCGCGGCCCTCGACCTGGGCCTGCGGGCCTCGATAGGCGGGCACATCATCCGGCTCGCCCCGCCGTTCACCATCGAGCCCGCGCTGCTGGAGGAGGGCATCGCCCTGCTCGCCCGCGCGCTGGAACGCGCCGTGGAGGCCGCCCGGTGATCGTCGCGGAGAACCTGGTCAAGGAGTTCAAGGTCCTCGAGCGCAGGCCCGGACTGCTCGGCAGCCTCGGCACGCTGTTCAGCCGGGAGTACCGCGTGGTGCGCGCGGTGGCCGGGGTCTCCTTCGAGCTTCCGGCCGGAGTCAAGGCCGCGTACATCGGAGCCAACGGCGCGGGGAAGTCCACCACCATCAAGATGCTGACCGGAATCATGCGTCCGACCTCGGGGCGTTGCCTGGTGAACGGCCTGGAGCCGTACCGGGAGCGGCGGCGCACCGCGGCCGGCATCGGTGTGGTGTTCGGCCAGCGCAGCCAGCTCTGGTGGGATCTGCCCGTTCCGGACTCCTTCCGGATCCTGCGCCGGATCCACGAGATCCCCGATCCGGTGTACCGGCGCAACATGGCGCGGTACCGCCAACTGCTCGATCTCGACGCGCTCGGCTCCACGCCGGTACGGCAGTTGAGCCTGGGGCAGCGGATGCGCGCCGAGGTGGCCGCGAGCCTGCTGCACGACCCGGCGGTGGTGTTCCTGGACGAGCCCACCGTCGGCCTCGACCTGGTGCTCAAAGAAGCCGTCCGGGAACTGGTCAACCAGGTCAACGCGGAACTCGGCACCACCGTCCTGCTCACCAGCCACGACATCGGCGACATCACCGCCATCTGCGACCAGGTGCTGGTGGTCAACCACGGCGAGGTGGTGCACCAGGGCACCATGCACGAACTGCTGCGCACGGCCGACACCCGGGCGGTGGTCTTCGAGTACCGGGACGGGCCCACTCCGGAACAGGCCGTCGCCCTGGTGGAGGACCGGCTCGACGGCGCGTCGGCCGGCCGGATCGACGGCGGGCGGATCAAGGTCGAGTACCCGGCCCGCCGCTGGTCCGTCCGGCAGGTGATGGGCTTCCTGCTGGAGCACTTCGACCTCACCGACTGCGTCGCCCCGGAACCGGACCTGGAGACGGTGCTCCGCCGGATCTACGCCCGCCGGGCGGGGACGCGGGAGGTGCCGGTATGACGGCCGCCACCCTGCGCCGGTACGCGCCGTTCGCCGTCGGCAGCCTGCAGAGCCTGCTCCGGTACCGGTCGATGTTCCTGATCAACGCTCTGACCGCGACCACCGCCGTAGGCGTGCAGGTCGCCCTCTGGCGCGCGGTGTACGCCGGCGGGGGCCTGCCCGGCGGCTACGACCTGCCGCGGCTCACCACGTACGTTCTGCTCGCCCAGGTGCTGGCGCTGTTCCAGTCCAACCGGGTGGACGAGGAGGTCGCCGGGGAGGTCCAGCGCGGCGACATCGCCGTCTCGCTGCTGCGTCCGGTCAGCTATCCGTTGGCCCGCTTCGCAGCCGGCCTGCCGGTGTCGCTGACCAACGCCACGCTGGTCGCCGTCCCCGTGGTGGTGCTGTACGCCCTGTCGCTGCCGCTCTCCGCTCCCAGCCCGGAGGGCGTGCTGCTCTTCGGTTGCTCCGCCGTCCTGTCCCTGGTGATCGGCTTCGGGGTGAACCTACTGGTCGGCCTCGCCGGTTTCGTCACCACCAACATCTGGGGAGTCCGCGTGGTCAAGGACAGCGTGGTGGCGTTCTTCGCCGGGCAGGTCGTGCCGCTGGCGCTGATGCCGGGCCCGCTGGCCGCGGTCGCGCGGGCGCTGCCCTTCCAGGGCATGGTCGACGGGCCGCTGCGGCTGCTCCTCGGCCGCTACCACGGGCCGCTGGGTGCCGCCGCGATCCTTGGCGTGCAACTGGCGTGGGCCGCGGCGCTGAGCGGCCTGGCCGCGCTCGCCTGGCGCGGGGCGGTGCGCCGGGTGGAGGTGCTCGGCGGATGAGGCCCGTTTCCACCACGGTCCGCTACGTCCGGCTGACCTGGCAGCTGAGCGCCGTCAGCGTGCACCGGCTGACGGAGTACCGGATGGACTTCCTGCTCGGCGCCGGCGGCCTGCTGCTGCGGGTGGTCTGCCAGGTCGCGGTGATCGGCATGGTCTTCCGGCAGGTCCCGGAGATCGCCGGCTGGCACTACGACCAGGTGCTGTTCCTGCTCGGGTTCTCGCTTCTGCCGCGTGGCCTGGACCGGATGTTCACCGACCAGCTGTGGATCCTGGCCCGCAAGCTCGTACAGAACGGCGAGTTCTTCCGCTACCTGATCCGGCCGGTGCACCCGCTGTTCTCGCTGCTGTCCGAGCGCTTCCTCTACCCGGACGGCTTCGGGGAGCTGCTCACCGGCGCCGGGCTGGTCTGGTACGCCGCCGGCCGGCTCACGCTCACTGCGGACACCACCCGACTCCTGGTGGCCCCGGTGCTGGTGCTGTGCGGCACCCTGATCCTCGCCTCGATCAAGACGCTGTTCGCCTCGCTCGCCTTCTGGACCACCAACAGCTTTCCGGCCCTGTACGCCGCGAACCAGCTGGGCGACTTCTCCGGCTACCCCCTCGACCTCTACCACCCGTCGCTGCGGTGGCTGCTGACCTGGCTGCTGCCCTACGCGTTCACCGCCTACGTCCCCGCCTCCTACCTGCTGTTCGGTCGCGCTCGGCCGCTGCCCTGGCTGTTCGCGGTGACCGCGGGCCTGGTGGCGCTCGCCCTGGCCGTCTGGCACCGGGGTGTGGACCGCTACGAGATGACCGGGAGCTGATCCTTGGAAACCCTGCTGTCGGACGACCTCGCGCCCGCCACGGCCGCCCTCCTGCGTGCGGCCCCCTGGCTGGACGAGACCAGCCGCCGCTCCGGGCGCTTCGAGGTGCTCGACCAGGCCGCCCTGGGCGGGATCCGGCTGCTGCTGGTCGGCGCCGGGGGCGACCCGGCAGCGTCGGCCGATGACTCCCGCTGGTTCGTCCCGGTCCTCGACGACGACCCGGGCCGGGCCGCGACCGGCGCTGCCGCCTTCGACCGGGCGGTGGTCGACGCGCTGCGCGAGGGACTGCGGCTGCCCACCCGGCACGGCAACGTGATCGAGTTCCACGGTGAACCCGCCCCTTACCGGGGCCAGCTGCCCTTCGAGCCGGGCTGGTGCTCCAACGCCCTGTCGCTGCTGGACCTCGGCGGTACGGCGCACGCCCACAAGACCTACCGCCGGGTCAGCGGCGGCACCCGCGAGCCCGAACTGCTGCGGCTGATGAGCGGCAGCGGCCGCACCCAGCAGCCCGTCGGCGACTACAGCTACGTGGACACCGCCACCGGGCGGCGCGAACCCCTTGGTGTGGTCTACCGCTACGCCGAGGGCGAGGGCCTCAACGTCCCGCTGAGCGCGGGGATCCGCTCGCTGTGGCCGCTGGTGCACGCGGGCGCCGACCCGGAGGCCGCGGTCACCGCGTCCCAGCAGGCCCTGGTCGCGCCGCTGCGTGCGACCGGGAGGTTCCTGCGCGACTTCCACCGGGATCTCGCCGAACGCCTCGGCTCGTACCCGGAGTTCCCCGCCGCCGGGTGGCTCGCCGAGACCGCCGAGCGGCTGGCGGCACTGACCCCGTTGATCCGCGCCGACGCGCGCTTCCCCGTTCCGGTGCGCGAGGCCGCCGTCCGCGGCCTCGACGCCGAGTTCGGCCGCATCGCGGAGCTGCCACCGCGGCCGTGGCCGAGCGGCCCGTGCCATGGCGACCTGCACCTGTCGCACCTGGTGCGCCGGGAGCGTTCGGACACCTCCTGGGAGTTGTGCGTCATCGACCTGTCCACGGGGCGGTCGGACCCGGCCGATCCCGGCACCGCCCAGTCGCCCTGGCAGGACCTGGCCGCCCTCCGTCGCGGCGTCGAGATCTTCACCGCGGACGAGTTCGCCGACCACGCCGCGCAGACCCTCGGCATGGACCCCGAGGACACCTGCCGCACCGCCCTGCTCCAGGCGGCCGGTGTCAGGCCGGACACCCCCGGCTGGACGGCGGAGCGCCTGGCCGCACTGGAGCGGCTGCGCCGCGCCGCCGGCCGGTGGGCCGTGCGGGTCGGCGACCTGCTCGTCGGCCGCGACCCGGATCTCGGCGGGCACCCGGCGTGGCGGCTGTTCCGGCTACGCCGACTGCTGCACGAACTCGACTACGCCTACGCCCACGACCGCGCCTACCACGCCGCGATCAACCTGCGGCACGCCGTCGAGGCCGGCGGCCTCCCGGCCGCCCGATGAAGGAGCGACATCCCGTGCACGTCATCGAGACCTACTTCGAGTGCGGGGGCTTCGACCACCGCTTCCTGCAGGGCGGCATCTCCGTCTACCTGTGGAACCTGTCCAAGGCGCTCGCCGGACAGGGCCACCGCGTCTCCGTCGTCACCCCCGCCCACGGCCGCCTCGACGACCTCCGCGCCTCCTACGACCTGGAGACCCTCGACTACGAGGACAGCTACGAGCTGCCGCTGGTGCTCGACCCGGCCACCTGGGCCGCCTTCCCGCCCGAGGTCGGCATCCCGCTGACCACCACCGCCCACCGGCTGCGCCTGGACGGTGTGGACCTGTACTTCCTGTCCAACCGCCTGCTGGACGAACTGCCCGACCGCTTCTACCCGCCCTACCACACCAAGGGCAGCGACCTGGTCTTCTTCAAGCCGCTCGGCTACCAGGTGGACACCGTGCGGTTCGTCCGCCGGTACTTCGCCGACGAGAAGGCGCTGATCCACGCACACGAGCCGTACTACCACTACCTGCTCCCCGCGGCCTTCCGCGACGACCCGTCCAAGCTGGTCGTCGGGACGGTGCAGAGCAACATGCCGATCACCAAGAAGGTCTACCGGCCCAAGGTCGAGCGGTTGTTGCGGTTTCTGGACGCCCAGGTCACGCTGCCCGCCGAGGACGAGGCGCCGGATCGGTCGTGCAGCGAGCACGAGACCGTCCTGAGCGCCTATCAGCAGCGCACGCATCTGCACTACGAGTACGGCCCCGGGCACGTGCGGATCTACGACCTCGTCGCCGACCACGCCGATCTGCTCGACTTCCTGTCGCCGGGGCACCTGGCGTTCTACACGGACTTCGCGGACACCCCCTTCGAACGGCCCTTCACGCGACTCCCGGTGCGCGAGACGGTGGCCCGCAACGCTCACAAAAGCTTCGTCGGCGGCTGCGCCATCGGCTCCCGTTGGACCGACGCGGCACGGCCCGCCGCGGACCGGGCGGCGGTCCTCGGCGGGCTCGGGCTCGACCCCGACCTGCCGACCTTCTTCCACAACGCCCGCTACGCGGTGAACCACAAGGGGCAGGTCGAGCTGTTCCGGGCGGTGGACCGGGTCCTCGACGAGGGGCTTGCCGCCAACTTCGTGCTGCGCTGCATCAGCGACGGCGGGATCGACGACCCGTACCTGCGCGAGGTCGTCGAACGCCACAGGGGTCGCATCCACCTGGAGTGCGAGCGGGTCGAGGAGCAGCGGATCCTGGAGTACGCGGCATCCTCCGACTTCTGCCTGTTCCCCTCGAAGTTCGAAATGGACACGTTCCTCATCGCCCAGGGTGAGGCCATGTCCGTCGGCGCCGTGCCCATCGCCACCGCCCAGTTGGGCATGGCCCACTTCGGGCACGTCGCCGACCCCCTGGACGGCCCCTTCGCGGCGCGGGCCACCGGCTTCGCCGTCAACCGTTCCTTCGCGGAGGACGACGCGCTCCTCGTCGACGCCCTCGCCGCGCGCATCCGCCAGGCCGCCGCCCTGCTGCGCGAGCGCCCCGAGGAGTACCGCCGGCTCCGGGCCAACGCCATCGCCACGGCAAGGGAGTTCACCTGGGAGCAGGTCGCCCGGCTCCACCTGGAGGCATTCACCCCGCTGTGGGAGGAACGCCGCCCCGAGCCGGACGCGGACCTGCTGCTGCGGCACGGCTGGTTCGACCTGCTGCCGGCCGAGGCCTACCGCACCCGTCCGGACGCCATCGCCGAGGCCGCCGCCAGGTTCGGCGACGCCGACGCCTACCGGCGCTGCCGTGAGCTCGACCCGACCGCGGCGCACGCCCTGTTCGAAGCGGCCTGGCTACGCGCCGACTTCGATCGCTGCGCGGCCGCCGCCGAGGCCGACCCTTCGCTGCGCGCCCGCCTGTCCGGGCGCCGCACCGTGGCGGACGGCCGGATCGTCTACCGCCTGCCCCACGCGGAACGCGTCGAGGTCGTCACCCTCGCCCCGCCCGGTCCCGGCCGCCGGGAGGTCTCCGTACGCCCGCTGGAGCGCACGGCGCCCGGCGTGTTCGCCGGTGTCCTCGGCGGTGAACGCGAACACATCCACCCTGGAGGGGAGTTGACCCTGCTGCTGACCCTGGCCGACGGTCGCTCCGCCTGGGACGTGGTGCGCCATGACTGACGGGGTGCGCGCCGCGCTGCTGGCCGGCGGCGAGGGCCGCCGCATGGGTGCGCTCGGCTCGGGTCGGCTCAAGCCGCTGGTCCCGTTCGGCGGCTCCTGCCGGCTCATCGACTTCTCGCTCGCCAACGCCGAGGCCTCCGGCTTCGGCGAGGTGCTGCTGCTGTCCCAGTACGAGGAACGGCAGTTGATGGACGACCTGTACCGCACCTGGTGGCGGCCCGGTTTCCGGGTCCACTTCGGGCCCTACGACCGGGCCTATCGTGCCGGCGAGGGCTACCAGGCCCCGGACCGGACCACGCCGCCGGAGCGGGGTACCGCGGACGCGCTGATCCGCAAGGCCCCGTACCTGTTCGGTCCGGGCACCTCCGAGGTCCTGGTGCTGCACGCGGACCACGTCTACCGCTTCGACTACCGGCCGCTGATCGCCGCCCACCGCCGTTCCGGCGCCGCGCTCACCCTCGCCTACCAGCGGATCGAGCGGCGCTACGTCCACCTGTTCGGCATGGTCGAGTTCGACACCGCGGGCCGGCTCACCTCCTTCGTCGAGAAGCCCGCCGAGCCGACCAGCGACCTGGTCTTCGCCGCGTTCTGCGTCTTCGACGCGGCCCGGCTGCACCACTACCTGGAACGCCTGGACGGCACCGACTGGCAACACGACATCAGCAGGGACGTCATCCCGGCCATGCTCGCCGGCGGCGAGCCGATCCTCGGCCACGAGGTTCGCGGGCACTGGGAGGACATCGGTACTGTCGAGCGGTACCACCGGGCCCACCTGGCGCTGCTGGATCACGATCCGACCATGACGGTCGATCAACTACCGTGTACCGTACGGTCCGCGATGGCGCGCCGACTGGTCACCGCGGGCCCCGGACTGACCCGCAGCCTGGTCGCGGCCGACCTGGCCAACGACGGACTCGTCGAGCACAGCGTCGCCTTCCCGGGCGCCCGCGTCGGGGCCGGGGCGCGGGTGCGCCGAAGCGTGCTGCTGCCCGGCGCCGCCGTCCCGGCCGGGGCCGAGATCGACGGCGCGATCGTTCTGGAGGACGGCACCGTGCAGCAGGTAGCACCCCCGCAGCCTGCCGGGGCAGTCCGGACCGCAGTGGTCCTGCCCGCCCTGGGAGGCCTCCGTGGCTGACGCTTACACGGTCGTCGACGTGGGTGGCACCACCCTGCGCACCGCCCGCTACGAGCCTGCGACAGACGCCCTGACCGACATCCGCCGCATCCCGACCGAGGGCTTGGCCCGCCATCCCGGCGCCCCGGTGCCGCTACTGCAGGCCAAGGTGGCGCGGCAGCTGGCCGACCTGACCGCGGAGGCCGTGGCGAGGCACGGCAGTCACGCGCTCGGCGTCGCCTTCGCCGGACCGGTCACCGCCGACGGGCGCGTGCTGACCGCGCCCACCATCTGGGGCGAGCGCGGCGGGCCGCTCCCGCTGCGGGTGCCGCTGGAGGAGCGGCTCGGGCTCCCCGTGGTCGTCGTCAACGACCTGACGGCCGCCGTGTGGCGCTACGTCAAAGGCCCGGACGAGGCCCCGTTCTGTCTGATCACGGTGAGCTCGGGCATCGGCAGCAAGGTGTACCGGGCGGGCGAGGTGCTGCTGGACGCCGAGGGCCACGGCGGCGAGCTCGGCCACTGGACGTGTGATCCCTCCCCGCATGCGCCGCTGTGCGACTGCGGTCGGCGCGGCCACCTCGGCGCGATCGCCTCCGGCCGCGGCATGCTGGCCGCCGCGCGCCGCGCCGCCCACGCCGATCCGGAGGGCTACGCCCGCTCAGTGCTCGCACGCACGACCCCGGATCCGGACCGACTGGACAACCCGGCCCTGGTGGCGGCGGTCCGCGCTGAGGACACGTTCGCCACGGCGGTGCTGCGGGGCGGCCTGGCCCACCTCGCCTGCGCCATCACCTCGGTGTTCACCTCGATCGGCGTGCGCCGGTACATCCTGATGGGCGGCTTCGCTCTCGCCGTGGGCCCCCGGTACACCGCACTGCTCACCGAGGAGTTGGAACGCCTCGGCTGCTTCGGCCTCGATCCGGCGGGGATCCGCAGGATGGCCGTGCTCGGGGCGCCCGACGACGACCACGGCCTGATCGGCGCCGGACGGCTACTGGCGGCGCGGGGCGCCACGCACCGGGTGGTGACGGCCGCGTGACCTCCACCGTGCCCCGCACCGACGGGGCGACCACGCTGATCGTCGGCAGCGGCTTCGTCGGCCGCGCGGTGGCCGCCCGGGTGGCCCGTGACGGCGGCCACGCCGTGCTGGCCTCCCGCCGCCCGCCCGACCGGGTGGGTGCGCCGTGGATGTGCCTGGACGCCTCCGACCCGGCCGCCTGCGCCCGCGTCGTGGACCGGGTCCGGCCCGACCGGCTGGTCCTGGTCCACGGGCCCTCCGACGTCACCTGGTGCGAGGCCAACCCGGAGCGCGCCGAAGAGCTGCACACCGCTGCTGCGGCCCACCTCACGGCCGCCGCGGCCGGCCGCCGCCTCGTCCTGGTCTCCACCGACAACGTCTTCGACGGCTCCCGCCCCGACAATGACGAGTCCGCCGACCCCGCTCCCGCCAACGCGTACGGGCGGGCCAAGCTGGCCGCCGAGCGGATCGTCCGCGCCGCCCCGGACACCACGGTGCTGCGGGTGAGCCTGGTCTACGGCTGGGAGCCGGCCGACTCGGCGAAGTGGCTTAACTTCTTCGCCGCCTGCGCCCATCGGCTCCGCTCGGGGGAGACCGTCGAAGCCCCGTACGACCAGTGGACGACCCCGGTCCTGGTGGACGACGTCGCGGCGGTGACCGCCGCCGCCCTGGCACCGGGTGCGCCCGCGCTGCTCCACCTCGGCGGTCCCGACCGGGTGTCCCGCGCCGCCTGGGCCGAGGCGATCGCCGACGCTCTGGGCGTGCCGCGCACCCGTGTGCTCCGGGTGCCCCGGGCCGGCGGCCGGTACGCGAGCCGCCCCGCCCACACCTGTCTGACCAGTTCCCTCCTGGACGACTTCCTCCTGCGGCACGGGCTGCGGGTGCGCGGCGTCGCCGAGGGGGCCCGCGAGCTGCTGGAGGCCCGACCGTGATCCGCACCGTCCGCTCCCGTGAGGTCTACCGCAACGCGTGGATGACCGTCCGCGAGGACGACGTCCTGGGCCCCGACGGCGGCCCGGGCCTGTACGGAGTCGTCGACAAGCCCGACTACGCACTGGTGATCCCCCGTCAGGGAGACGGCAGCGTGCACCTGGTGGAGCAGTACCGCTACCCGGTCGGCGGACGCTACTGGGAGTTCCCCCAGGGCTCCTGGCCCGTCGGCCACCGGGGCGCCGCGCCGCTCGACCTGGCCCGCGCCGAGCTGCGCGAGGAGACCGGACTCCGGGCCGCCCGGATGACCTACCTCGGTCGGCTGCACGTCGCCTACGGCTACTCCAGCCAGGGCTGCCACGTCTTCCTCGCCGAGGAGCTGACCCAGGGCGCGCCCGAACGGGAGGCCACCGAGGCCGACATGTGCCAGCGCCGGGCCGACCCGCAGGAGTGGCGCGAGCTGGTCCGCTCCGGCCGGATCACCGACGCGGCGACGCTCGCCGCACACACCCTGCTGATGCTGCACCAGCCGGAGGGGCGATGACCGCGCCACCCCGCTTCACCGTCGTCGCCACCGATCTGGACGGCACCCTGCTCCGCGACGACCTGACGGTTTCCGTCCGCACTCGCACCGCGCTCGCCCGGGCACAGGCGTACGGCGCCCGCCACCTGGTCGTCACCGGCCGCCCGGCCGGCAACCTCCGCAGTCTTCTGGCGTCCCTGGGCTACGGGGGCCTGGCCGTGTGCGGCCAGGGCGCGCAGCTGTACGACGCCACCGCGGACCGGCTGCTGTCCACGGCCCGCCTGGACCGGCCCACCGTACGGGCGCTGGTCGACCGGATCGCCGAGGCCGCCGGACCACTGGAGTTCGGCGTGGTCACCGCGGGCCTGACCGGGGAGTTCCTGGTCACCAGCGCCTTCGGCGAGCGGGTCCGGCACGGGTGGCGCCTGGTGTGCGACCCAGAGGAGCTGTGGGCGCAGCCGGTGGAGAAGGTGCTGATCCGCGGCCGCCGGACGGACGACGACCGGCTGGCCGCGTTGGCCGCGCGGATCTGCGCCGGCCGGGTCGCGGTCACCCACTCCGGGGAGGGCATGGTCGAGCTGTTGCCCGCCGGAGTCAGCAAGGCCAACGGGCTGGCCGCAGCCGCCCGTCTGCTCGGCTTCTCCGCCGCCGACACCGTCGCGTTCGGCGACATGCCCAACGACATCCCGATGCTCGACTGGGCCGGGCACGGCGTCGCCATGGGCAACGCCCACCCGGACGTGCTCCACCGTGCCGACGAGATCGCCCCCACCAATGGGGAGGACGGCGTTGCCGCGGTCCTGGAGCGACTCTTCCCACCCGCCCATCACCACACAGAACCGGGCCGCACCCATGCCCCGCTCCGCTGACATCAACCGCGACCTGGCCGAGCTGGCCCGCCTCCACGGTGTGGCGACCCGCTACACCACCGACCTGGGCCGGCCGGTCGACATCTCGCCCGACACCCTGCGCGCCGTGCTCGCCGCCCTCGGCGCCGACACGAGCAGCTCCGCCGGCATCCGCGAAGCCCTCGCCGAGCGCCAGGAGGCATCGGCCCACCGACTGCTGCCGCCCACCGTGGTGCTGCGCGCGGGCCGTCCGCCGACCGGCCTGGCCACCCCGCCCGGGGCCGAGCTGTGGATCGAGACCGAGCAGGGCACCCGCCACGGGATCGGCGCCCTCGGCAAGGAGCTGGTTGACCTCCCCGTCGGCCGCCACGTCCTGCACGCCGAACGCGACGGCCGGGCCGAGGCCGTTCTGCTGCTGGTCGCCCCGGAACGCCTGGCAGGGCCGGGGCGCCGCCACTGGGGCTTTCTGGTGCAGCTGTACTCGCTGCTCTCGCACCGCTCGTGGGGTTTGGGCGACCTCGGCGACCTGGCCGAACTCGCCTCCTGGGCGGGCGGGCTGGGCGCAGGGTTCGTCCTGCTCAACCCGCTGCACGCCTACGCGCCGGGGCCGCTGCCCGACCCCTCCCCGTACCGGCCGAGCAGCAGGCGCCACCCCGACCCGATGAACCTGCGCGTCGAGGCCGTCGCCGGGTTCGCCGAGCTGACCGGCGACGACCGCGTGCGGGCCGACCGACTGCTCGCGCGGGCACGGGAGTCGAACCAGCGGGTGCGGGCGGGCGCACTGATCGACCGGGAGGCCGCCTGGTCCCTGAAGCTCCAGGCACTGGAGCTGGCGCACCGGGTCCCGCTCGCTCCCGCCCGGGAGCAGGCGTACCGGCGCTATGCCGAGGCCGGCGGTCCCGGGCTGGACGACTTCGCGCTGTGGTGCGCGCTCGCCGAGGTGTACGGCCCGCGTTGGCGCTCCTGGCCTGACGGGCTGCGCACTCCCGACGGCACCGGGATCGCGGCTGCCCGGGCCGCGCTCGGCGACCGGGTCGCCTTCCACCGGTGGTTGGCCTGGCAGGTCGACGAGCAACTCGACCGGGCGCAGTCCGCCGCGACGGAGGCGGGCATGGCGATCGGGCTGATGCACGACCTCGCGGTGGGCGTGGACCCGGAGGGCGCGGACGCCTGGTGCTTCCAGCCGTACCTCGCCGGCGGGATGACGGTCGGGTGCCCGCCCGACGACTTCAACCGCAGCGGGCAGGACTGGGGGCTGCCACCCTGGCGCCCCGACACCCTGGCCGCGTCCGGCTACGCGCCGTTCGCCGAGGTGGTGCGGGCGACCCTTCGGCGGTCCGGCGCCCTGCGCCTGGACCATGTGATGGGCCTGTTCCGGCTCTGGTGGATCCCCGAGGGCGCCCCGGCCGACCAGGGCACCTACGTCCGCTACGACCACGAGGCGCTGCTGGGCGTGCTCGCCCTGGAAGCGCACCGGGCCGGGAGCATCGTCATCGGCGAGGACCTGGGCACCGTCGAGCCCGGGGTGCGCGAGGAGTTGACCGACCGAGGCATCCTCGGTACCTCGGTCCTGCGGTTCGAGTACGCGGGCGGCTCGGAGGAGCGCTCCGGGCCGTTGCCGGCCGAGGAGTGGCGCGCGGACTGCCTCGCCACGCTGACCACCCACGACCTGCCCAGTACGGCCGCCTGGCTGGACGGCGAGCACGTTCGGCTGCACCAGCGGCTGGGCCTGCTCACCCAGCCGGTGGACCAGGCCGAGGCCGCAGCGGCCACCGAACGCGACGGCTGGCTGGCGGAGTTGGGACGGTGCGGGCTGATCGGACCGGACCGCCCGGCGGAGGAGACGGAAGCCGGGGCCGTCCCGAGCCGCGAGACGCTGGCCCTGCACCGCTTCCTCGCCCGGACCCCGGCGAAACTCCTCGGCGTCTGGCTCCCGGACACCGTGGGCGACCGGCGCCCGCAGAACCTGCCCGGCACCTCCCACGAGTACCCCAACTGGCGGCTCCCCGTGGCCGATCCGCAGGGAAACACGTTGACGCTGGAGGACGTGCGTGCCCACCCGGGCCCGAGGGCGGTCGCCGAGCTCTACCGCGACCTCTGACACCATCCGCAGCCGAGAGGAATCCCATCCCATGAGTACCAAGACCGACATCCTCGTACTGGGCGGCGCCGGCGTGGACACCATCGTCCACGTCCCCGAGCTGCCGCTCCCGTACGCCGACAGCTACATGATCAACCCGGGCATCGTGACCCGCGCAGGGCAGAGCGGCGACTTCGTGGCCCTCGGCGTGACAGCCCTCGGCCTGCGCACCCACCACATCGACCTGCTCGGCGACGACCCCGAAGGCGACCTGGTCCGTGCGTTCCACCGCGACCTGGGCATCCCGCTCACCGAGGTGCCCTCGGTCCAGGGCACCAAGCGAGCGGTCAACCTGGTCGGCCCCGACGGGCGGCGGCTCTCGCTGTACGACAACACCCGTTCCCAGGAGAGCGACCGCCTCCCGGACGCCACGGTGCGCGCCCTGGCCGCGGCCAGCCGGCACGCCCACGTGGTGATCACCTACCCGTGCGCCCTGGCGCTGCCCGCCCTGCGCGAGGCCGGCGTCACCATCTCCACCGACCTCCACAACTGGGACGGTGTCAACCCGTACCACGAGCCCTTCGCGCTTGCCGCGGACCTCGTCTTCCTGTCCACCACCGCCCTCGCCGACCCAGAGCGCACCATGCGCGACATCGCGGCGCGCGGCCGGGCTCGGATCGTCGTGGCCACCGCCGGTGCGGAGGGCGCGTACCTGCTGGCCGACGGGGAGCTGACGCACGTCCCCGCGGTCACCCCGCCCGCCCCGGTGGTGGACACCAACGGCGCCGGCGACGCATTCGCCTCCGGCTTCCTGCTCGGCTGGCTCGCCGGCGAGAACGTGTACCGCTGCGCGCTGTACGGCGCGGTGGCCGGAGCGTACGCGTGCACGGTGCCGTCGACCCGCGCCGATGCCATCGGCCGCGACGACCTGCTGGCTCGGGCCACCGATCCGGTGCTGACCTCGGACCCGGCGGTGGGGACCGCCCGGAAGGCCGCGTCCGCCGAGAGCGGCGCATGACGTACACGGCGGCGGATGGGCTCCGGTCCGGCTACGACGTGGTGACACCCGGTGGGGGCGTAGCCGGCCGCGTGCCGGCCTCCCGGCTGAGCGAGGACCCGGCACGGACCGTCCGCCTCGTGAAGGCCGGGCCCGACCACGGGCCTGAGCAGGAGGCATGGCCGCGTCCGCCGTCGGACGCCCGTGCCCTGCCGCGCGCCGGTGTCCGGCAGCGAGGCGCCGAGGTCCACCGCATCCGCGCCCGAGTCGTGGGCGGCTCCTCCCGCGTCAACGGGTTCCGGCACGCGAAGTGGTACGCCCTCTGGACCGCCGCACGGGGCGCCCCACCGCCCTGACCGGCCCGGTGCCACCCCTTCCGCCCCCGCCGCCCCTACCGTCGGAGAACCCACACCCGTGACCGCGCGCATCACTCCCGCGACCGCCGCCCCCCAGACCGATCCCCAGAGCCGGCTCCAGTCGGCCCGTTTCTACATCACCTTCCGCTGCAACTCGCTCTGCGGCTACTGCAATGTCTGGCAGGACGACAAGTTCAAGGGCTACCAGGAGCTCACCCTGGAACGGGCCTGCCAGATCCTGGACGAGCTGTACGAACTCGGCGTCCGCTACGTCGACTTCACCGGCGGCGAGCCGGTGCTGCACCCGCACATCAACGGGATCGTGCAGTACGCCAAGTCGCTCGGCATGACGGTGGAGATCACCAGCAACGGCATCCGCTTCGCCAAGCACATCGACGCGATCGTGCCGTACGTCGACACCATGAACGTCTCCCTGGACACCCTCCGTCCCGACCGCTACCGTCAGATCCGCGGCGTTCCGACCCTGGACCGGGCGCTCGACGTGATCCAGCGGGTGATCGCCGCCGGCTCCGGCAACCTCAAGCTGATCTGCGTGGTCACCCGCGAGAACGTGGACGAGATACCGGACCTGCTGCGCTTCGCCCAGGAGAACCGGATCACCGTCTACTTCTCCGGGATGTTCGACTACTTCGACGAGCAGGACACCGTCCGCGACACCAACCGCACGGCCCGCAAGCTCAAGCTGATCGAGCAGAACGGCAAGCCGCTCGTGGCCCCGGCCGGACGGGCCGGGCGGATGAACGAGTCGGAGCCGACCACCGACCTGGTCGCCGCCGAACTCATCCGGCTGCTCTACCAGCCGTTCGCGCTGATCAACCTGCACTTCCGCAAGTACGGGGAGAACCTTGACCCCACCGCCCCGACCGACTGCTACGCCAACAAGCGGATCCTGACCGTAGGCCCGGACGGGCGGTTGGTGCTGCCCTGCTACCACGCTTTCGACAACTCGGTGGAATGGAACCGCCCACTGCGCGAACTGGTGCAGGAGCCGGAGTTCCTGCGCGTTCGCGACGAGGAGGTCGGGCACCGCACAGAGTGCCGCAGCTGCACCGTCTTCCCTTACATCGGGCTCTCGTTCAGCTACCGGTTCGACAAGGTCTTCCTCTATCAGGCGATCTCCGAGGAGATCGCCAAGGTGAAGACCCGCTTCGTCGATCCGCTCTCGCCCCAACCAGCTCTGGACCACGACGCGTTGCAGGCCGGCTACGCGGAGCTGGAAAAGCTGATCGACAACGGGCTGCCCACCCCCCTGCCGCCCCTCAGCTCCGATCACTTCTACCGCTTCGAGGCCACCGGTACCGGCGTCGCCACCGAGTTCACCACCGGGGAGCTCAGCCTGGCCGAACTGCTGGGTGACCACGCGCAAGCGGAGTGCTGGGGGATCCAGCGATCCCCGCACACCTGGATGCGGCTGGTGTACCGGGACCTGGTCCCCGCGCTCAAGGAGCTCGCCGACGCCGGCATGCTCCCGCAGGAGGCCTACGAGACCCTGGTCGGCGAACTCTACGAGGTCCAACTCGCCTGGTGGCAGGGGTACCTCGCGCGCTATTACCGCGGCTGCGAGGACGCCGACACGCACGGGGCCCAGCAGGTGCTCGCCCGCTTCCTCGAGCGCACGACGGCCCTGCTGCCCGACGTCCCCCGCGCCACACGGGTACGCGAGGTACTGCTGCACGCCGGCTGCGTCCTGGGCCTGGCACCCGAACAGCTGGCCCCGCTGGCCGTGCACGGCTCCTTCCCCGAGGCCGGCCTGGTCGCCAAACACCTGCTCCTCACTGCCAGGTACTCCGACCTGTCGAAGTACGCGGAGCTGCTCCCAGCGCAGGCCGCACAGCCGCTGCGCCTTGTCGTGGAGGAGCCGGATGACGCGGAGGACGCGGCCGGGCACGGGCACCTGGATGCCGAGACCGCGCGACTGCTCGGTTACCAGGACCGGGGTGGTGCGGTCGATCAGGCCACCGCCGAAAGGCTGGTCAAGGCCGTCCTCGCGCTCGCCCCGGAGCAGCGCGCCGGGTTCGCCGAACGTCTGCTCGCGCACGAGCTGTGCGACCCACAGGCGTTGCGCCGGCGCGGCGTACACCTGCGGGAGCGTGCGGTCACGAGAGAGACCTGCTGACGGGGGCAAGGGGTCGCAGGTTCGAACCCTGTCGTCCCGATCAGCGTTTCCGTGAGCAGACCGGCCGTTTCCGCAGTGATGCGGAAGCGGCCGGTCTGCTCGCGTGCTCCCGGAACCGCGCCGACGGCCGGCCCCGCCGTTGGGCGACGCATGTCGATCCGCCATGCGGCGACCCAGTGGCATGGCACCTCCGCGACGACCGTCGTCGGGCCGCCATCGGGACTGGTGACCCGCAGCCGGCCGTCGACCGCGTGCACCCGGTCGTCCAGGCCCTGCAGTCCGTGTCCCTTGCCCAACACCGCGCCGCCCACTCCGTCGTCCGTCACCCAGCCCCGCAAGCTTCCCCCAGTGTGGCGCATCCCGATCGTGCACCGGCGGGCGTGGCTGTGCTTGGCCACATTGGTCAGGGCCTCGGCGACCACGAAATACGCGGCCGTCTCGACAGCGGCGTCCGGCCGCCCGTTCACGGGGCCGGCATCGAGCTCGACGGGGACGACGCAGCGCGCGGCCAGGGCGGAGAGCGCCGCCCGCAGTCCTCGGTCGGCGAGGATCGGCGGGGCGATGCCGCGCGACAGGGCCCGTAACTCCTCCAGCGCCTCCTGCGCCTGGACGATCGCGTCGGCGAGCGCCTCCCGGACGACCTCCGGCCTGCTGTCGAACTGATGCCGGGCGCGGCCCAGTTCCATCGCCAGACGGACCAGCCGCTGCCGGGGCCCGTCGTGAATATCGCGTTCGAGCCGACGCAGGGCCACAGCCTCGGCCGTCACCGCGGCAACGGCCTGCGCACGGGCGGTGTCCCGCTCCTTCTCAAGCCCGCTGATCCTGCGGTGCAACGCGGACATGTCGGACAACAGCGCCTGTCCAAGCCCGGCCTGGGCGGCGACGCACGCCCGGGTCACCAGCGGCAGGGTGAACAGCAGCAACAGACCGAGTACAGCGACTCAACGAGCGTGCGACGCCCCACGCGGACGGCGAACCCGGCACTCTGCCGCCACCGGCCTGCAACCGCGGAGGGTAACGACTCAGCCATGCCCCCAGCATAATCTCGCCCGCTCCGGACCGGCCGATCCGGTTCACGATCCGAGCAGCAGCCGACCGGGACGCGGACAGCCTCTGAAACACCGTCATATGGGCGGGCCCGCAATGCTGGACGAGCACACCGCGATTCGCGGACGGGTACCGGGCTTTCGCCGAGCCGGCCCGACCGCGCCGGTCCATCGGCCCAAGCCGGAGCAGGGCCTGGGCACCTGGCTCCGTGGCGTGTCGGCCTGGCCGGGCAAGTGCTTCCGGAGATCGGCGAGCCGATCGGCAGGCAGTCGTCAACCCTCGTTGTTATGAGGGTGGTTACCTACGGAGTCAGCCCCCGGGAATGGTCCTGCCGCAGGACTCGCCAGGGCCGCCACGGCCGTCAGCCTGGCTGAGGACCAAGGGGGTCTCCAGCCAAGGAGGACGGGAAATGACACATCGGCGGATCAGCGCCACGGCCTTACGGCTTGCCTCGGGCCTGCTCGTGGGGGCCACCGTGCTCTCGTTCGCTCCGATTGCGGAGGCTGCCCCGGGGCGGCCGCTGGCGGTGAGCGCGGCTCGTCAGGATGCCGCCGCGCTGCAGCAGGACCTTCGGGCGCTGGTGGCCGATGGCGGGGCGACGGGCGCGCTCGCCGAGCTCCGGGAGGACGGCCGGCCGGTGTGGCGGGGGAGTGCTGGCGTGGCCGACCTCGGCGCCGGGCGGCCCGTTCCGGTGCAGGGCCGGTTCCGGATCGGCAGCGTGACGAAGACCTTCGTGGCCACCGTGGTCCTCCAGCTGCGCGCGGAAGGTCGGGTGAACCTGGACGACTCCATCGAGTCGTACCTGCCGGGTGTGGTCCCGGGAGGCGGTGCGATCACGGTCCGTCAGGTGCTCAGCCACACCGCCGGGATCTTCAACTACACCGAGGACCCCACCGCCGTCCCCCAGGACGAGTCGGGCTGGCTGGCCTACCTGGCCACCGGCCGGTGGGAGACCAGGCGGCCGGAGGACCTGGTCCGCACGGCCGTGGGTCACCCGCCGTACTTCGCGCCGGGCCAGGGCTGGCACTACTCGAACACCGACTACATCCTGGCCGGGATGCTGATCGAGTACGTCACCGGGCGGCCCTGGGCCGAGGAAGTGCGCGAACGGATCCTCGATCCGCTGGGCCTGCACCACTCCTCCTTCCCGGAGACCGACACCGAGGTGCCGGGCCCGCACGCCCACGGCTACCTCCAGCTCTCCACCGGTCCGGCCGACATCACGGAGTTCAATCCGTCCTGGGCCGGCTCGGCCGGCGACGGCATCTCCACCGCGGACGACCTGGCCCGGTTCAACGCGGCACTGCTCGGTGGTGAGCTGCTGCGGCCGGCGGAACTGGCCGAGATGAAGACCATCTCACCGGCAGCCGCGCCCGGTGAGTACGGCCTGGGCCTGCAGAAGTTCTCCGTCGGCTGCGGCGACCTCTGGGGCCACTCCGGCAGCGTCCCCGGCTACGAGACCCTGGTCGTGGGCGATCCCTCCGGACACCGGCAGCTGGTCATCTCCGTAACCCCCTACGACCAGTCGAAGGCCGGCGCGCTCGCGTCGGCCGGTGCCAAGCTGCTCGACCAGGCCGCCTGTGGCCGCTCAACCGGCTCTGCACGACCGGCCCTTGGATCGACCACCTGGGATGTCGCCGGTATCGGGCAGCGGTGAAAGACCGACCGGCAACAGACGCCGGCCAGTCGTAGCGGACCGCTCCCTGGCGAGCGACCGAGAGCGTGGGCCCGGTCTTCGACGGCGTCCGGCAACGGTGAAAGGCGTGCCGGAACGCGCGTTACGCGAAGGCATCAAGGCCGGTCCCTGACCAGGGCGTCTTCGCAACGTGGCTGACGAGACGTCGGTGATCCGAAGGATTTCCTCAGGCGACCATAAGGACGTCCGAACGAGCGTCCCTATCGTCTTCGGTGTGGCGGCTCGAAAGCCGCGCGACGGTGGCCATGGGAGGTAGTTCGTGGGTGGTCTGACGGATGCATCGGGGGCCGGAGGGGACATCGCCGCGCCGGATGCCTTCCTCCTCGAAGACCTCGTCCGGGCCGCGGCTGTTCGCTCGGGGGCGGATGAGTGGCGGATGCGGGCCGACCGGTTCTGGTTCCGTCTGGAGCCGCCCAAGCATGTCGGTCGTCGGCAGGGGTGGAAGCTCCATGTGTCCGCGACGCCGTTGTCCGCGGCGGTCGTGCTCGCGCGAACCGCGCCGGTTCTGTTCGAGCGAGGCTGCTCGTTCAAGTTCGCGCGCAGCCTCGAGCAGGTGTCCCACCTGGTCTCCACTCGGTGCGACAGGGGCAGCGGTGGGAAGTTCCTGACCGCCTATCCCGACGACGACGAACACTTCCGTGAAGTGGCTCAGCTGCTGGACCGGGCGACCACGGGCCTCCCCGGCCCGGCGGTGCTCTCGGACCGGCCCTACCGGCCGGGCAGCCAGGTGTACTACCGGTACGGGGCGTTCCTCGGCCTGCGCCGGCTGAGCAATGACGGTTCGTACGAGGCCGTGTTGGAGGCCCCGGACGGCTCGCCGGTCAGGGACAGCCGTCGTGCCTGGTTCTCGCCGCCCGCGTGGGCGCCCTCGCCCTTCCCCGAGGGCGTCGCCGCTCCGGCCGCGCCGCAACGGCCCGACGTGGTTCTGCTCAACGGACGTTACGCGGTGCGGCGAGCGCTCCAGCATGCGAACAAGGGCGGGGTCTACCTGGCGGAGGACCGACTCGGCACCGACCAGGTGGTCGTCAAGCAGGCGCGGCCGCACGTCGGTTCGTCGCTCACCGGCGCGGACGTCCGGGACGCTCTGCGCAATGAGGCCCGGGTGCTCGACCTGCTTCAGGACGACGGGATCGCGCCGCGCAGGCTTGAGCTGTTCGAGAAGAGCGGCAGTCTCTTCCTGGTCGAGGAGTTCCTCGACGGTCAGAACCTCGATTCCTGGGTGCGCCATCGGCTGCTCCCGCGCACCGATCACGGCCTGGACCTGGCGCGGGCCCGGGAGATGTCGCTGCGACTGGTCGCGTTGGTAGAGGCCGTCCACGCCCGCGGGTTGGTGCTGCGCGACCTCAAGCCGGGCAATCTGATCGTGTCCCCGGACGGAGCGGTACGGCTGATCGACCTGGAGCACGTCTGCGTGCCCGGGGAGGCGGTTTCGAACGCCTACACGGTCGGCTACGCGCCCCCGGAGCAGATCACCGCCGGGCGCTTCGGCCCGGCACTCGGCCCTCGTGCCGACCTGTACGCCCTCGGAGCGACCCTGTACTTCCTGGTGTCGGGTGTCCCCCCGCTGCTGCCGCAGGACGAGGCGCAGGACGGCGACCCGGCGCGGTCGGCCGATGCCCGGCTGCGCGCGCTGACGACGGCGATGAGCCGCCGCAACACCGCGCTGCGGACCCTGGCCGAGCCCATTCTCGGATTGCTGGCGGAGGACCCGGAGCAGCGGTGGGACCTCGGCCGGGTCCGACGGTTCCTGGAGCGGCCGGGCCCGGCTCCCGTTCCCGTCACGGCCGCCGCTGCGCCACCGCGCGATGCGCTCGACCGCGCCCTCCGCGACGGTCTCGACCATCTGGTGGCGACCGCGCGTTACGAGGACCCGGAACAACTGTGGGACTCCAGCGAGTTCGGCGCGGGCACCGACCGGTGCAGTGTGCAGCACGGTGCTGCCGGGGTGCTGGCGGTGCTCACCCGAGCGGCTGCCGAGGAGGAACGGCTGCGGGAACCGGTGCGCCGGACTGCCGAGTGGCTTCGCGTCAAGGTGCGACAACTCCCCAGGCTGTTGCCAGGGTTGTACTTCGGCTCGGCCGGGACGGCCGTGGCGCTGTTCGAGGCCGGGCGCCTGCTCGGCGACGAGGAGATGGCCGCCGAAGCGCTCGACCTGGCGGCCGCCATCCCCCTGGACTGGCCGAATCCGGATGTCTGCCACGGCCTGGCCGGCGCCGGCCTCGCGCAGCTTCAGCTCTGGCAGGCGACCGGCGACACCCGGTTCGAGGACGGTGTCCGCAGGTGTGCGGATCAGCTGGTGGAGTGCGCCGAGCCGAGCGGGCAAGGGGTGTTCTGGAGCATCCCGCGGACCTTCGACTCCGCGCTCGCCGGGCTGAGTCACTACGGCTTCGGCCACGGGGTCGCGGGGGTCGGTGCTTTCCTGCTGGCCGCCGGGTTGGAGACGGGTGATCAGTCCTGTCTTCGGCTGGCCCGCGCTGCCGGGGAGACCCTTCTCGCGGCGGCGGGTCCTGACGACGGGTGCGTCACCTGGCCTTCGGAGCGCGGCAAGGCACTCGACCCGGTCCAGCCGATGGCCCTGCACTGGTGCAGCGGGGTGTCCGGGATCGGCACGTTCCTGGTCCGCCTGTGGTCCGCCACCGGGGAGGAGCGGTTCGCGGTGCCGGCCGAGCAGGCGGGCACGACGGTGCGGTACACCCGGTGGCAGGCGTCCCCGGCCGCGTGCCATGGACTGGCCGGAAACGGCGAGTTGCTGCTGGACCTGGCAGAGGCCTTCCCGGATCGGGGACACCGCGCGGGCGCCGAGGAGATCGCCGAGGCGATCCTGGTCCGCGACGTCCTGCGCGATGGCCGAAGGGTGTGGCCGGACGACACCCAGCGGGAGGTCATCGCCGATTACGGTACCGGGCTGGCGGGTGTGCTGGGCTTCCTGCTGCGGCTGCGCGACTTTGGCCCACGGCTCTGGCTGCCCGCCTTCCGGGCACCGGCCGAAGCGGGGGCCGCCCGATGAGTACGGCGGCGATGTCCGCCCCGGCGACCGGGATGCAGACGACGAGGCCGACGCTTCGCACGAGCATCCGCTTCTCGGCCGACGGCCGGTTCGCAGCGGGTCTGGCCGGCTGCGATGGCCGGATGTGGGTCGAGCTGTGGTCGTTCGACGGCTCATCGGCACAGTGGCGGGCCCTGCCGTCCGACGCCGGGGAGACCCTGCGGACGCAACCGGTCCCGACACTCGACGGGCGGGTCCTGGTCCTCCGCCCCGGACCGGGGGGTCATCGGCTGACACTGCTGCAACACACCGGGGGTGCGGTCGAGGAGCGGCTCCTCGGCACCGTGGCCACCCGGGGAGCACGGCTGCTCGCCAGCCCCGATCCAGGCCTCCTGGGATGGCTCGTCACCGCGGGAGACTCCATGTCGGTGTGGCGGATCGAGGCCGGTGGCGACCCCACTGTCGCCGAGGCCCTGCGCAGCTCCGAGCGGTTCGGCGGAGGAACCTGGCTCGACCGGGCCGGGCGGCTGCTCTCGGTGAGCCGACGAGTCGGGGGACGGGCCGTCCCCGCGGTGCTGGACCTCGCCACGGGTGATCTCGTACCGGACCCTGCTCTGCCGGGCAGTACGGCGGGCGAGGTGGTGCTGGCCTCCCCCGACTCCGGCCTGCGGGTGCTGGTTTCCCGCGCTGGAGCGGAACTCACGCTCGTTGGACCAGATCTGACGATATGTCGGATACCTGGATTGGGCGGAGAGGTCCGTCCGCTGGCTTTCGCTCCCGGTGGGCGCCGCGTCGCCCTGCACGCGGCGGTCGGCGCGCGCTCCGAGGTGGTCGTCTACGACGTCGACACGGACCGCGTGTCGCGGCTCCACCTGCCGGAGGGTGTGGTGCGGGGGCAGGCCGGCTGGACGGCTGCCGGGCTGCGGTTCCCCTTCTCCGCCCCCACACTGCCGACCGGCATGGCTCTCGTCGAGGAGAACGGCGGATGGGCCTTCAACGGCTCCGAGCGGGTCGGCGTCGAGGCGCACACCGAGTGGCTGGACGGTGCCGGGGGGCCGGTGGAGGCCGTCGTCCACGGTGGGGCCGGCTGGTGGCGCAGGCCCCGGGTCGTGATCGCCCTGCACGGCGGTCCGCAGGCGCACTGGGACCTCGGTCACCAGCCGTTCCTGCAGCGCCTGGCCGCCACCGGAGCCGGGGTGCTGGCCCCCAACCAGCGGGGCAGTACGGGATACGGCCGCGCCCACCGGGACGTGCTCAACGGTTGCTGGGGCGTGCCGGATCTGGCCGACGTGCTGCGGATAGCCGACGAAGTGGCGCGGCGGCGCGCTGCCCTCGGTCTGGCACCCCCCGCCCTCTTCGGCACGAGCTACGGTGCCTACCTCGCCCTGCTCGCCGCCGGATTGCGCCCGCAGCTCTGGAGCGGCTGCCTCGCGGTCGCGCCCTTCCTGTCCGGCCCCCACCTCCACCGGGAGGCGCTCCCACCCACCAGGGCCCTGCTCGAGCGGCTGGACGCCTTGCGGGAACCGCCGGACGGGATCGGCGCCCGCGACCTGGCCCGGGTGTTCGCCGCACGGCCGCCGAGCGGACTGCCGCTGTTCCTGGTGCACGGCCGCCGGGACGAGGTGATCCCGGTCGGCCAGTCGCGGGAGCTGCGCGAGGTGCTGCTGCGCGCCGGGTGGACCGAGGGGCGGGACCTGTTCTGCCACGAGGTGCCGCTCGGCGGTCACTCCCCGCTTGACGACGGTACGGCGGAAGCCGCCCTCGTCGACGCGGCCGCCGGTTTCCTGACCGGCACCCCCTGAGTCTCCGCGGCCGCCCGGCCGCGGTGTTCCGTCCTGCGCGTAGGAGGAGGTGAACGGACATGGAGATCGATGCCGTCGAGGCCCTGGAGATGCTGCCGGGCGATGAGGCCGAGGGCCTGTTGATCTGCGCCAGCACGTGCAGCTGGACGTGCTCCTGGACCAGCGCCGCCGAGTGACAGTTCGTAGGTAACCCACCAACGAGAAGGAGAGCACCATGGAGATCGATGCCGTCGAGGCCCTGGAGATGCTGCCGGGCGATGAGGCCGAGGGCCTGTTGATCTGCGCCAGCACGTGCAGCTGGACGTGTTCCTGGACCAGCGCCGCCGAGTGACAGTTCGTAGGTAACCCACCAACGAGAAGGAGAGCACCATGGAGATCGAGATCGTCGAGGCCCTGGAGATGCTGCCGGGCGATGAGGCCGAGGGCCTGTTGATCTGCGCCAGCACGTGCAGCTGGACGTGTTCCTGGACCAGCGCCGCCGAGTAACACCGCCCCGGGGGCACCGCACGGCCCTCCGTGCGGTGCCCCCAGGTACACCTGACGGCTACGGAAGAACGAGAGGGACTGACGGTGCGATCGGGCGAAATGATGTTCCGTCAGGCCGTGCGGCCGGTTGTAGGGCGGCTGATACTGCTGGCGGCAGCCCAGGTCGGCGGCGCAGCCGTCTCCCTGGCTCTCCCGGCCGCGATGGCCGACGCCGTGGACCGGGTGCTGGCCGGTCGTGGCGGCGGATGGGCGGTATCCGGGATCGCGCTCCTGCTCGCCGCCGCAGCCGTGTGCGAGGTGAGCGCCGAGATCGCCGCCGCTTCGTGCGGAGCCCGGGCCACCGCCACCCTGCGGCGCAGCCTGCTGCGCCGCATCCTTGCCGTTGGCGTGTCGGGGCGGAACCGCCACCCTGCGGGTGACCTCACCAGTCGCGTGGTGGGCAGTGCCACCGATGCCGGGCAGATCGCGGTCACCGTGGTCGGCCTGGCGACCTCGGCCGTCACCTCGCTGGCCGGAACGGTGCTGCTGTGGCGCGTGGACGTCCGCCTGGGCGTCGTACTGCTGCTCAGCCTCGTTCCGGCGCTCCTGCTGGTGCGGATGTTCGCCACCCGGATGTCCGATCTCTTCGTCCGGTACCAGGAGCTCCAGGCCGACATCGCCGCCAGGCTCCTCGACGCGTTGGACGGTATCCGTACCATCCGGGCGGCGGGCACGCTGGACCAGGAGATCGCCCGGGTGCTCGAACCGCTGCCGGACCTGTCGGCCACCGGGGCCGAGACCTGGGCCAGGCAGCGGTCCGTCGTCTGGCGGATGTCCCTGCTGGTGCCGCTGATCGAGGTGGCCGTGCTGACCGCAGCCGGACTCGCCGTGGTGCAGGGCCGCCTGCTGGCCGGCCAGTTTCTCGCGGCTGCCGGTTACACCACGCTGGCTCTCGGATTCCTCAACCAGGTCGACTCGTTGGCGGAGCTCGCCCGGGCCACGGCCAGTGCCCGGCGGGTGACCGAGATTCCGGGGGCGGCCGCGGAAGGGCCGGCCACGCCGGGAGCGGCTCCCGCACCCGGGCCCGGGCGGGTGACACTACGACAGGTGACGGTACGTCGAGGCGGCCGCGCCGTGCTCGATGGCGTCGATGTCGAGATACCAGCGGGATACGCCGTCGCCGTGGTGGGGCGTCCCGGCGCGGGAAAGAGCACCTTCGCCCAGCTGATCGGTCGTCTGGTCGAACCGGACGGCGGTGAGGTGATGCTGGACGACACCCCGGTGACCCGGCTGGACCCGGTCGCGCTGCGCCGGGCGGTCGCGTACGCCTTCGAGCGACCCGTGCTGCTGGGCGAGACCGTGCACGAGGCGGTCGCATACGGCCATGAGCCGCTCAGCCGTGCGGTCGTCGAACGCGCCGCCCGCCTCGCCTGCGCGGACTCCTTCGTCCGGCGGCTGCCGGAGGGTTACGACACCCCGTTGGCGGACCTGCGACTGTCCGGCGGTGAGGCGCAGCGGCTGGGCCTTGCCCGCGCCCTCGTCGGTGAGGCCGGAGTCCTGGTGCTGGATGACGCCACGTCGAGTCTCGATACGGTCACCGAGATGCGGATCGGCCAGGTCATCGCCGAGGACCTGGCGGGCCGTACCCGGGTGATCATCGCCCGGCGTCTGGCCGCGGCCGCCGGGGCGGACCTGGTGGTCTGGCTGGACGACGGCCGGATCCGTGCGGTCGGCCGGCACCCGGTCCTGTGGTCCGATCCGGAGTACCGGGCGGTCTTCGGCCGGGGAGACGCGGCATGAGGCGACCTGGCCGCACCCGACGGGGATGGTCCCTGCTGGCCGGAGAGCTGGCCCGGCAGCGGCACGCGCTGAGCCGGGTCGCCTTCTGGTCGCTCCTTGAGGGCGTACCGGCGCTGCTCTCGGGACGGTTGATCGCCGCCGCGCTCGACGACGGCTTCCTGCGCCACCGTCCCGCGGTCGGCTTCGGCTGCCTGGCCGCCCTGCTGTCGGTCTCGGTCGTGGGTGCGGTGGCGAGCCGGGGCATGTTCCCGTGGCTCGGGGCGACGGTGGAGCCGCTGCGCGATGCCCTGGTCCGCAGGCTGGTCGGCGGAACCCTGGCCGACGCCGTGCACAGCGCCGGCCGGCCGGACAGCCCGGCGGTGGCGCGGCTCACCGGCCAGGTGGAGACCGTGCGTGGTCTGGTCGGCGGGATGCTGCGGTCGTTGCGGCGCACGGCGGTGACGCTGGTGGCGACGGTGGCCGGCCTGTTCACGCTGGCGCCGCTGCTGGCGGCGCTGGTCCTGCCGCCGTTGGCGGTGTCGGGCACCCTGTTCGCGCTGTCGTTGCGAACACTGGCCGACCGCCGCCTGGCTGTCGTCCTCCTGGACGAGGAGATCGCCGCGGAATCCGGGAAGGTGCTGGGAGGCGTCCGGGACATCGTCGCCTGCAGGGCCGAGCGGCGGGCTGCCGCGCGTGTGGGCGAGGCGATCGACCGGCAGGCGGCGGCCGTGGTGCGGCTGGCCCGGGCCGGGGCACTGCGCACTCTGGTGGTGCTGCTGGGCGGGCAGCTTCCACTGCTCCTGGTACTGGCCGCCGCGCCGTGGATGATCAGGCAAGGCCAGCTGACGAGTGGCCAACTGGTCGGCGCCGTCGCCTGTCTGGCTGGAAGTCTCCTGCCGGCCCTGCGGTCGATCGTGAATCTCACCTCGACCTGGGGCATCCAGTTGGGAACCGTGCTGCAACGGCTCAGCGAGAGCGGCGGTGTGCCGGCCCCGGCCGCGGGAGACCGGAAACCGCCTGCCGGGAGCCCGCTGCGGGCGAGTGGTCTGGGCTTCTCGTACGGCCCGCACTCGGAAGCGATCGTGGACGCCCTGGACCTGGACGTCACGGAGGGGGATCACCTGGCCGTGGTCGGGCCCAGCGGCGCGGGGAAGTCCACCTTGGCCCAGCTGCTGATCGGCGGCCTGGTGCCGACCGGGGGCCGGGTCACCTTCGACGGTGTGCCACTGGACCGGGTCGATCCCACCCACCTTCGCCGGTGCGTGGCCCTCATCCCCCAGGAGGCGTACGTCTTCGCGGGCACGGTCCGCGACAACTTCTGCTACCTGGACCCCGGCGCGGGCGACCGGGCTCTCGATGCGGCCGTGGACACGTTGGCACTGCGCCCACTGGTCGACCGCCTCGGCGGGTACGACGGCCGCCTCCCCTCCGGGGGCGCGGGACTCTCCGGTGGCGAGCGGCAGTTGATCGCGGCGGCCCGGGTCTACCTGAGCCCGGCCCGACTGGTCATCCTGGACGAGGCGACCTGTCACCTCGACCCCGAGACCGAGGCACGGGTGGAGCAGGCCTTCCTCCGGCGCGGCGGGGCGCTGGTCGTCATCGCCCACCGCATCAGCTCGGCCGAGCGGGCCTCGCGGGTCCTGCTGCTCGACGGCGCCAAGGCGACCGTCGACTCTCCGGAGCGTCTGCTGCTGGCCTCGCCGCTCTACGCCCGGCTCGTGGGCTACTGGCACGATGACGCCGCTTCAGGGGCTCGGCGCGGCGGTCGCGGGATCTGAGCGGACTACGACGGGGACGACACCGATGGTGCGCATCTGCCTGGTGTACGCGTCATAGCGGCGCCGCGCCTCGCCATGACGCCCGGCCCGGGTGAGCGACTCGATCAGGCCGATGTGGGCCTGCTCGTCATAGGGGTCGTGTTCGAGCAACCGCAGCGCGGCCCGGCCGGCGAGGGCGCTGTCCCCCGACCGCCCTGCCTGCCGGACCAGTGCGTGCAGGACGCAGAGGTACTCGGAGTGTGCCTCCTCCCGCAACGGCAGGGCCCACTCCGCGTAGAGGTCGTCCGCCAGGAATGCGCCCTTGTATAGCTGCTGGGCCAAGGCCAGCGGCCTGGTCGAGTCACCGCCCCGCCGGTCCGCGTCCAGGGCCTCGGCGGCCTGGTCGAGGAACCGCATGACGTCCACCTCGGTGCGCAGGAGGTCGAGCTGCACCGCATCGCGGTCGGCGACCAGGGGGCTCTCGCCACCGCATCGCCGGGTGCCGAGGAGGGCGGTCCTGGTGGCGGAGAGAACCACGGACAGGCGGTTTCCGAGCCGGTCCGGGGCCTCGCCCGGCCAGAGGAAGTCCATGAGCTGTTCCCGGGGCACGGGAGCCCCGCGCCTGGCCAGCAGCAGCTTCAGCACCTGCCTGGCCTTGGCCGACTTCCACTCGGCGGCGGGCACGGCGCGGCCGTCGCGCAGGACCTGGAAGCCACCGAGGGTTCGGAAGGAGACCCGGCGGCTGTCCTTACGCGTGGGTGCGGGGACTTCGGCTGCCAGGCACCTGCGGACCGGCTCCAGGAGCCTCGGTTCCGCGATGGGACCGGTACCGTCGAGGACCAGACCCCGCCGGCGGAGGTCGTCCAGCGGACCCGGGCCGGCGCTCTCCACCCGGCCCCACCGGCTGAGCAGCGCGAGGTTCTCCGCGGGCTCCTTGGCGAGGACCTCCTCGCGCACGTAACGCATCAGGACCTGCGGACCGGCGTGGACTTTCGCGAGCAGGCCGGGCCAGCCGTCGGGCGGCGTGTCGCGCAGCGCGTCCACGGTGAGCCGGAGGGCGGCCGGCCAGCCGTCGGTGCATCCGGCCATCAGCCCGGCAAGCCTCGGGTCACAAGGCCCGGCCGCCAGGGACAGGAACCTCGCGACGGATTCCTCGTCCATCCGCAGCGCGCGGGCGTCGAGGTCGGACAGCTGGCCACGCCCGCGCAACCGGTGCAGCCGGACGGCGGGTTCGTGTCGCGCGGCCAGGACGATCCGAAGGCCGCCGGGAGCACGGTCGCACAGGTGGTCCACCAGGTGTGCGGTCGCGCTCTCGTGGGCGAACTGGTGGGCGTCGTCCAGGACGAGGACGACGTCCTCGCGGAGCCCCGCGTTCAGCGCGTCCAGCAGGGCGGCCCGCGGTGACTCGGCCGGGGCGGTCCACTCCGGCTGCGGAGCACGGAGGAAGGGCCGCAGCGTCGTCAGCAGGTCCCGGACGAACCGGCCGGCGAGCTGGTGGTCCTCGTCGACGGTGAGCCAGGCCACCGGCCGCCCGCGGGCCCACGCCGCCAGTGCCGTCGACTTCCCCCAGCCCGCTCCCGCGAGCAGGAGAGTGACACGGCGCCGCACCGCGGAATCCAGGAGCCTCGTCAGCTCCGGGCGCGCCACCCACGCGTCGGGCAATGCCGGAGGGCGTAGCCAGCCCGGCACGGTCACCGGGTCCTGCTCACCTGACGTGCCCCACCATTCGGCGCCGAACAATCCGTCCCCCTGATCGTAGGAGAGAAGAACGCTGCCGATGATGCCCGTACACGCCCGAACGGACATGGGGGTGGCGCACCCATTTTCCGGGCGGCCGCCACGCAGAGCGGGCCTCGGGAGGCGAACCGCTACCGCGTTCAAGGCCGCGCTCTCGGTTAGGCGAGCCGTTGGGCGGCTACACCGGTATGCGAGTACGGCGGCTGGCCGATGGGCTGCTCCGCCAGCCGGGCCGTCCATGCCAAGGGTGTTCGAGCCAGGTCTGTCGGAGCAGTCGCTCCAACAGACCGCGGCCCGGCGTCGTACGACCCGGCGGCTGCAACTGGTCGGCGTCGCAGCCGCCTTGAGAGAGGCATCACGTTCTGCTCACAGGCCGGGCGCCTGGAAGCCGTTCAGGTACCGAAGGCGGCGGCGTACCGGATCAGGGCGATCGCAGTGACGAGGGTACCGCCAGCCGGGGGAGTGCCCAGAGGGGCCGGCAGCGGTGCCGGACCACGAGGCCTCGCCGCGAGCACCACCGAGAAGAGCTGCCGGATGGGCGTCGTGGCGAGCCTGCCCATCGGCATCGCACACAGGACCACGGCCAGCCGCAGCACCGACTACGGGACCGGGTACCGGCGGGTCGCCGATCGTGCCCATGCCCACGAGGGCATCCCGAGCCGCAACAGCGGGACCGAGTCACAAGGTCCCGGGCCGCAACAGCGGGACCGAGTCACAAGGTCTCGGGCGATAGGCCGTCAGGTGCTTCGTCCGTCCCTTGAGACCCGACCGTGGCTATCGCCCGGGACCTTGCCCACTGGTCACCGTGCGGCTTTTCCTACCGTCGCGCTTGCGGGTTGCGGAAGTACCTGACCAGTTCCTCGATCGCAGCCCTGGCCTCCGACGGACTCCCTGAGGTGCGGACGGTCTCCACCAGGTCGTGCAGGTGCTGGTTGCCGCCCCGATCCGGAAGGAAGGCCATACCGAAGCGCTCCGGACTGAACGCTTCCCGGCCCTCCTGCCAGGCCTGGGACACCGCACGGCCACCCACCTCCGGACCGAACTCGGCCCGGAGCGCATGCTCCCACTTCAGCACACCCTCGAAGTAGTTCGCGGCATGCTGCTCCTGAACCGGGTTCCTCGCCGCACCGGCGTTGAGCACCCCGAGGGTCTTGTGGTGGAAGGTCCGGTCTGCGAGTGCCACGACCGCGTCCTCGTTCACCGGTCCGACCGCTCCCGCCAGCCCCCGCCAGTCGTGATAGGACGCCTGCAGCTCGTCCGCCGACACGTGGCTGCTGAAGGGCGCCGCGCCGTCGAAGTGGCTGGCCAGCTGCTCCGGGGTGGCCGCGATGTCCGACCTTCCGTTGAGGTACGGCAGGTCCAGCTCACCGCTGCCGGTGGCCTGGCCGCCCTGGAGCTCATCCGCGAACGTCGCGTGCGGCAGCTTCTGATGGACCGCCACATAGACCTTCATCAGGTTGCTGAACCGCTCCGGCCACTCGTGCTGGGGAGTGTTCTCGAGCCCGCCCAGCTCAGTGCGCGCGGCCGTCACCCAGTGGTTCACGAAGGGGTCGGCGGTCAGCGCGTTCGGGGGGACGTCGTTGAACCGCTCGGTCAGCCAGCTGTGGAGCTCGCCGACGGGCTTGCCCTCGAAGGAGTGCGCCGCCGCCCGCATAAGGGACCACGATGAGGTGTGGGACATCTGGGCACTGCCGAACTTGGTGTCCGGCCGCGTGTTGCTCACCATGACCCGTCCGATCCGCGGCGGGTTCCCGGGTTCGATCGAGAGGTCCGTGAAGAACGAGGACCCGATCTCCACCTGGTGCGGCTGGTGGATGCCCTGCGGCAGCTGGGCATGCGCCGGGGACACTCCGACCGCGGCCGGGATGTCCAGCTTCTGCCGGAGTTCGCGCAGGGGAGCGGACTCCTGCCCGAGGGCGTCGACGCTGTAGTGCTCCGGGTAGGCCCGTTGGAGGGTCCGCAGCATGTGCAGCTTGGCCTCCACCCGGTTCTCCGGTGTCAGCGACGAGTTGTTCCTGCCGTCGAAGAGTTCGCTGACGCGATCCGCCGAGACGGGCCCCTTCTCCAGCTCGCTGAAGATCGACGCCTCACCGTGCCCGACGGCGCGCCCGACCTTGTAGGTCGCGAACGAGGTCAGCTGGGACAGCTCGACGTAGCCGGACACCAGGTCGCCGACCTGCTTGTGCCACTCGTGCACCGACTGCCCCGGCGGCGGGGTGTCGGGTATCTGGTTCAGCCGTGCCGTGATGTCGTTCCAGCGGTTCAGGACCTTCTGGTGGGTCGACGCGGAGACGCCGGCGCCGGTCGGCTTGAACTGCTGCATCTCCGTGATCTCGTGCTTCAGGTCGGGCCACAGCTCGCTGACCGGCCGACGCGACATCCCGGCGACGGCGCGCGTGGTCAGACCCCACGGCACGGTGTGTGATTCCTGCTTCTCGCCGAAACGAGTCATCGGCCGGTCGGTCGAAAGGTCGAGCTTCGTGACCCACACCTTGTCGGGTGTCACCTGTCCGTGCTGCTGGGGACCGTCCACCCCGAGCCGCACGGCCACCGGCAGCGGGCGGCGGTTCTCCAGCTGCGGTGCCGGACTCGGCGTGTGCTGCGACGCATCGTCCATGACCACGTCGCCGTCCGAGAACGGCGCCGGGCGGGGCAGGTCGTGGACGGCGCCGGGGCCTTCGTGCGGCATCGGCGGCGCGGGCGGGACGTGGGAGCCCTGCGGGGCAGCGGGGTGAGGGTCCTCGATCGCGTGGGCGTCCGAGAACGGATCCTCGATCGCGTGGGCATCCGAGAACGGGTCATCGACCGGGCTGTGCGGTCCAGCGGCCGGTTGGTGAGTCGGTGCGGCGTGGCCGGCGGGTGCCGGGCTCTCCGGCATGCGCTCGTCGACGCCCGCCCAGAACTCGCGGAAGTCCTCGTACTGGCCGGTGTTGGCGCGCACCTGGTTGGCCGGCTCCGAGTGGATCGCCTTCGGGTCCGCACCGTACAGGCGCTCCAGCAGCGGGACGAGGTCCGGCTCGTGCTGGCGCACCCAGTCGGGGCCGTTGTTGCGGCCCGGGTCGTTCGGGCCGGCCTTGGTGTCCTTGCCGTGGTTGGTGCCCAGCCAGGCGTTGGTGACCTGCGCGAAGTACTCGTGGTCGTCGCTGCGGGAGTAGTTGTCCTGGTGCGTGCCGTCCACCCAGATCGCGGACGGGTCGTTGAACTTCTTGTCGTAGGTGTCCTTGATCAGCTTCTTGTCGGCGTCCGAGAGCGCGAAGTCGTGGATGGTGTGGGCGAATTCGTGGGTCGTGGTGGAGTAGCCCTCCGCGTAGTGGGACGAACCGCCGACGGTGGTGTGGTCGCCGGTCAGGTTCTCCTCGGTGAAGGAGGTGTTCTTGCCGCCCGAGCCGCGGATGTCGTCGTAGTTCCGGCCGCCGCCTGCGCCGGTGTGCGTGGTCCGGCCCGCGTACTGCTCCAGGCCGGGCAGCGTGGTCTGCGGCTTGTCCTTGGGGGCGACGCCGATGTTGGCGCCGTTCTTCAGCAGCCGCGCCGCGACGTCCGGGTCCTGGAGCATGCGCTCGACCTGTGCGTGAGCCTCGTTGCGCGCCGAGATGGGGGCGTGCACCTCCTGCGGCACGTGCACCAGCAGGTGGGCCGCCGTGCGTGCGAACTCCTTCGGCGTCAGGTTGGCGCGGAGCTGGTCGACGGCCATCGCGTTCGTCGCCAGCTTGCGACGGTCCGCCAGGCTCATGCCGTCGATCGCGTGGAGCCGGTCCGACTCGGACATGTGCGAGAGCGCGCCGCCCTGCCTCCCCAGAGCGCGGACCTCGTCGTTGATCAGGTCGTTGCCCTGCCTGCGCAACTGCTCTAGTTCCGCCTCGCGCTCGGCCCGTCGGCGATCGAAGATCTCGTCGTGCGGGGGCGTCGCGGTCTGGCGCTGGTCGTGGCCCAGGGCGTTGGCGGTGTCCGAGACCCGGTGCCCGCCGCCGTCCGCGCGCAGCTGGTCCAGCTCCGCCTGACGCTCGGCGCGTCGCCGGTCGAAGAACTCGTCCTGCGGCGGCCGGGACGTCTGGCGCTGGTCGTGGCCCAGGGCGTTGGCGGTGTCCGAGACCCGGTGCCCGCCGCCGTCCGCGCGCAGCTGGTCCAGCTCCGCCTGACGCTCGGCGCGCCGCTTGTCGAAGACACCCTCGGAACGGCCCGGGCGCGGGCCCGACCTGCCGAGCCCCGTACCGCCCGTGGTGGGAGTGGTGGTCCGCGGGGCGGGCGGCGTGGCGCTGCTGTGAGGGGACGACGACGTGGTGGGCGGGGCGGGGTGAGCTCCGCCGCCAGCGGAGTGACCACCGCCGCCGGTGGGGAAGGGCGGCGGCACCGGGATGCTGCCCGGTGCGGCCGTGGGGCTGGACGCGGGCGCGTCGGTGGGTACGTGCTCGGCCGGCGACGCCTGGGGCGGCACCGACTCGGTCGGGACGGCCGTGTTGTCCAGGTGGATGTCACCGGGGGTGGGCGCGGGCCGCGACGGCGCTTCGTTCCTGGGCGCCGCAGGCGCCGTGGGCTCGGGCCGGAACGCGGGCATCGAGGGCGCGGACGGCGCAGGCGGGGCGGCGGGTACGCCGCTCTGGTGCGGGGTCGCTGCGGACGCGGGCGACGGTACGTCGGCGTGCGGGGTCGCCCCGGCTGACGGTACGTCGGAGTGCGGCGTCACCACGGACGGCTCGGTGGTGACCGGGTGGGTCGTACCGGGGTCGGTGACCGGCGTGGCCATGTGGTCCGGCTTCGGGGTCGCCGGCTGCGGCTCGTGCTGCTCCGGACGCGGCGCAGCCGTATGGTCCGGCGCGGGCGTGGGCGCGGCAAGGTGCGGTTCGGTGCTGGCCGGGCGCGGGTTGCTCTCGTGATCGGGCGCGGGAGTTGGGACGTGCGTTTCCGACGTGGCCGGGTGCGGGGTGAACGACGGCGTAGGTGTGTGCTCCGGCGCAGGCGTCGAAACGTGCGGCTCCGATGTGGCCGGATGCGGGGTGAAGGTGTTCGACGGCGTAGGCGTGTGATCGGGCGTGGGAGTTGGGACGTGCGTTTCCGACGTGGCCGGGTGCGGGGTGAAGGTGTTCGACGGCGTAGGCGTGTGATCGGGCGCGGGAGTTGGGATGTGCGTTTCGGGCGTGGCCGGGTGGGGGGTGTTCGACGGCGTAGGCGTGTGATCGGGCGTGGGAGTTGGGACGTGCGTTTCCGATGTGGCCGGGTGCGGGGTGAAGGTGTTCGACGGCGTAGGCGTGTGATCGGGCGCGGGAGTTGGGATGTGCGTTTCGGGCGTGGCCGGGTGGGGGGTGAACGACGGCGTAGGTGTGTGCTCCGGCGCAGGCGTCGAAACGTGCGGCTCCGATGTGGCCGGGTGCGGGGTGAAGGTGTTCGACGGCGTAGGCGTGTGATCGGGCGCGGGAGTTGGGATGTGCGTTTCGGGCGTGGCCGGGTGGGGGGTGAACGACGGCGTAGGTGTGTGCTCCGGCGCAGGCGTCGAAACGTGCGGCTCCGATGTGGCCGGGTGCGGGGTGAAGGTGTTCGACGGCGTAGGCGCGGGAGTCGCTGGGTGCGGCTCCGAAGCGGCCGGACGAGGCGCGAAGGACTCCGACGGCGCGGCCGAGTGGCTCGGGGGCGTGGAGTCCAGGTGCGGGGTCGCGAACGGCTCCGAACCGCCGCGGCCGGGGCCGGCGGTGGACGGGTCGTGCGGGGTGAACGGCGTCAGCGAAGGCCGGTCCGCCGGGGCGGATGACGGCGCGCTGTGGTCCGAACTGCCCGGGCCGCGGTAGCTGTTGGACGGCGAGTCGGCGTGCGGCGTGCCGGAGAAGGTGGGCAGTTGGCCCCCGTGCGGGACGTTGGCTGTGTCCGGGACCTTGAAGTGGTCCTTCACGGCGGAGCCGGCCGCGTGCGCGCCGACGCCGCCCGCGCCGCTCAGGCCGGAGCCGAGCAGGCTGTTGGTGTCCACGTGGCCGGTGGTGATGCCCTGGGTGATCACGTCCGTTCCTACGCCGACCGCCGCACCCGTGGCCATCTTGCCGGGGAGCGAGCCCATGGCCTGGCCCATGCCCAGTTTCTCGCCGGCCGCGCCAACCCCCTTGCCCAGCACGTGGCCTGTCGCACCGGCCACCGCGCCACCGAGCGCGTTCTGGCCGAGCTCCTTCATGTCGATGCTCTTGCGGTGGCCCTGCATCACCTCGATGGTCTGCGCCATCAGGTTGATGGCCGCCATCTGCACCGCCTGCTTGACGGCGTGCTCCAGCGCCTCAGTGAGCAGCTTCTTCAGGATCTGCCCGACCACCTCGCGGGTGATCCCGACCACGATCGGGATCTGGGCCATCGAGGCTCCGAAGGTGACCGGCGCCTCGGCTTCGGCGGTGGCGATGTCGAAGGCCAGAATGCCGAGTTGGGCGACGATCTGGATCTTCGCCGTCTCCGCCGAGTTGGCCATCGCCTCCAGCATGTCGCCCATGCCGTTGCAGCCGTCGATCAGACCGGGGAACAATCCGGGATCGTCCTTGGTGCCCTTGCCGGTGGTGTACTGGGCCCAGTGCTTCGTCAACGCCTCCGCCGCCGCGCCCTGTTGGCCGTCGAGCGCGCGCTTCACCGCGGCGTCGGCGGAGTGGGCCGCGTCCTGCAGGCTCTGGGCCGCCTTGCGCCAGTGGTCCGCCATCTCGCGGAGCTGGTCTTCGTCCGCCTCCGGCCAGCGGGTACCCGCCAGCAGGAGCAGCACCCACTGCAGGGGCTCGGGCAGTTCGACCGCCATGGGATTACCTCAACGCCTTCCGGTCAGCGGTTCTTTCCACGGGCGATGTCGCCCAGAGTGGCACGGGGAGGAATGGGAAGAGTCGGGCTCCCCGGGATGTTAGGCGACTGGGGAATCGCCGGGCCGGCCTGGAGCTGGTCGTCGTCCCGGTTCAGGTCGGAGATCGCCGAGTCCTCCGCGTTCTGGTAGCCCTGGGCCATGGCCTTCAGGCCGTCGGCTACGAAGTGCAGGCCGTCCGGGAGGCCCTTGAGGGACTTCTGGGTGTCCGCGGTGTACTTCAGATAGCCCTTGTCACCCTCGGCGAACTGCTTGCCCGACTCGTCGTTCCCCCACGGCTTGTTCGCCTCCATGCTGGAGAGGAAGCCGGTCAGGCTGGTGACCAGCTGGGAGATCTGGTCGGCGGCGGCGAGCAGCGGGGAGACCGCTGCCTGGTACTGGGCCGGGTCGACCCGGAATCCCGAACCGGCCGAAGCTCCGCCACCGCCGCCACCGCCGGCCGGCTGACTCGCCGAGACGGGATTCGCGGCCACGGCAGCCGTACGGCCCCGCAGGGGCTGGAGCGGGCTGGCCGAATCCCGCAGCCGCCCGAGCTCGACCGGCTGCGCGGCCGTCAGGTTCAGCGGCTGCGCGTCGACCATCCGCCGCGTTTCGGTCGGTTGCAGGGCATCTGCGCGCTGGAAGGCTTCGGTCGGTTGCAGGGCATCTGCGCGCTGGAAGGCTTCGGTCGGTTGCAGGGCATCTGCGCGCTGGAAGGCTTCGGTCGGTTGCAGGGCATCCGTACGCTGGAAGGCTTCGGTCGGTTGCAGGGCATCTGCGCGCTGGAAAGCTTCGGTCGGTTGCAGGGCATCTGCGCGCTGGAAGGCTTCGGTCGGCTGCAAGGCATCCGCACGCTGCAACGGCGTGACCTCGGTCGGCTCCACCATGCCCACCCGCGGCGTGACCTCGGTCGGTTCTGCAAGGCCCACCCGCGGCGTGGCCTGGACGAACGGCTCCTCGGCGACGCCGATCCGAGGCTGGAACTCGGGCGTCTCGGCGACCCCGATCCGCGGCTCCGCGACGGTCATCCGGACCCGCTCGGCCTCTAGGGGCACCGATTCCTCCCGGGCCATCATGGTCGGCTGCTGGTCGAGTTGGTCATCCATGGCGCTTCCGTATCCACGAGGTCGGGGTACCGACGGTCTGCTGACCGGCAGTTCGGTGCGGGCGGCTGCTCCGCTGCGGGCAACTCAGGCTCAGGAGCGGCACGTTCATCACCCGGCCGGGGTCTCGAAGGCGCCCGCAGTGGCGAGCTTGGCCAGTGCCGCGCGCAGGAACGGGCTGGGCACCTGGTACCCGCCCTCCTCCCGGATCTTCCCGCGCTCGGGCTTTGCGCCCTCCGCCGCCTCAGCGGGCGCCCCCATCGAAGCAGCTGGCGCCCCCGCCGAAGCAGCGGGTGCCGGCTCCGCGTCCGGCCTGCCGCGCCGGGCAGCGACGTCCCGGGCACGGTCGAGGTACGCGTCCGCCGCGCTCTCGGTCTGCTCGGCAGCCGTCTTCGCCTCACCGGTCGAGCCGGTCGGACCAGCCGAACCGCCGTCGCCGCCGGACGGCGCCTCCGCGCCCTCCGTCGGCGCGAGCTTCGCCGCCGCCTCGGGCCCGAGTACCGCGCTCGCCAACTGCGTCAGGATCTCCTGCTGCTGCTTCTCCGGCTCGGGCTCGGGCCCCTCCGCCGCCGCAGGTATCGGAGCGTCCGTACGGACGGCGTCCAGCCAGCGCTGCCGCATCCGCTGCCACCGGCGGTCGCCCTCGTGCCGGGTCGCCTGACCGAGCACGCCGGAGTCGGACAGCAGCAGCTCCTCCTCTTCCTCGCCCTCAGCTCCAAAGCGGGTCGGTCGGACGAACTTGGTCCCGCGCCGCCCGTCCCGCTTGCCGCCGCCCATGCCACCGGGCATGTGGGCACCGCCCATCCCGGCCGGACCGGTCGTACGGCCTGCGGCGCCACCGGCGGCGCCGGCACCGCCACCCGCGAGCCCGCCCGCCCGCCCGGCCACACCCGAGCCGGCGATGCCCCGCCCGGCCAAACCGCTGCCGCCGGACGCACCCGCTCGGCCCGCGCCTCCAGCGGACGAACCGCCCAGGCCGCCGAACGCGGCGGCACCACCGGCCCCGCCACCGACGCCGCCGCCAAGCCCGCCACCGAGGCTGCCCTTGCCGCCGAGCGCGCCCTTCGGCGCTCCTCCGAGCGCGCCCCCCGAGCCACCGCTGCCGAACGGGGTAGCAAGGCCGAACGAGCCGCCGGTCCCGTGCGATCCCTGACCGGGCAGGTCGCCGCTGCCCCAGGGCTTCAGGCCGGGGCCCGCAGTCGTCTCCGTGCCGTTGGGCAGGTTGCCGAGGCCGTCCAGGCTGAGATTCGGCCTGGAATCGCCGGAGAGCGGCTTGAAGTGTGGCACCCCGCCGTTGGCACCCGGGTCGTAGGGCTGGAACTGCGGCGTCGGCGCAGTGAACGGACGCATCCCGGGCAGGCAGCGCCCGTCCCCACGGCCGCCCGTACCGCCCGAGCCGCCGTCGGACCCGTACGAGCCCTGCCCGTCGGCTCCGCCGGGCAGGCGCGGCGAGATCATGCCCGGGAGAGCCGCCCCCGGACCGCCGGGCCCGCCCGTACTGCCCGAGCCGCCGTTGAACCCGTACGAGCCGTGCCCGTCGGCTCCGCCGGGCAGGCGCGGCGAGATCATGCCCGGGAGAGCCGCCCCCGGACCGCCGGACCCGTGCCCGGATCCGCCACCGGGCGCTCCGTCTGGCCCGCCGTCGGCGGTCGGCAGGCTCGGGTCCAGCGATGGCGCGAGCGCGCCGGGCGCACTCAGCGTCTGGGTCCCCGGCATGGCCGGAGCACCCGGCGCGCCCGGCAGCGAGCCCGGAGCACCGGGCCTACCCGGCGCGGGCACCCCGCTGCCACCGAGCCCCGGCCCGCCTCTGGTCGTACCCGAGGTCCCGGTACCGCCGCCAGAGGCACCGTGCAGCGTCGCGGCCTTCGCGGCGCCGTTCATCGCCTCGACGTGGCCGGCGCTCTGCCGGAGCATCCCGTCGACGTTCTGCCCGACCTCGCCGATGTACGTGTGGTACGCCGTGACCGCGTTCTTGATGCCCTCCGACTGCGCTACGTCGTCGTGCTTGCCGCCGGGGTGGCTGGCGATGTACTCCTTCGCGTACTCGAGTTCGCGGATCATCTCCTGCTTGGTCTGCGTCACCGCCCGGTTGGCGCCGTCGAAGGACTGGGCGACGGCGAGGGAGGCGTCGAGCGTGGTCGCCGCGTGCGAGTCGTCCCGCGCCGCGTACTTCTCGTAGTACTGCTGGAAGGCGTCGGCGGCGGAGCCGGACATGTTCGCCATCGCGGTCCGGGCGCTGGACACGATGGAGCGGATGGCCGGGTCGGCGGCCTGGTGCCAGGTCTGCCAGGCGGCGGCGAGTTCGGCCAGCAACTCCTCGTTGCCGTTGGGGAAGACGATGTCCGCGCCGTGCTCGTTGCCCTGGACGTCCTTGAGCACCTCAGCGAGGTCGGACGGCAGCTCGATCATGAGGGGTCACTCTCAGAGGTTGGGTTACAGGACTCAGATCAACTGCGCCTGGTGGCCGCCGCCACCGGCCGGACGCGACGGCGGTTGCCGTTCCGTCGACGCTGACTGGTCCGAGCCGAGGGCCGGTGCGTTCGGGTCCTGGTAGACCACGCCGGTCGGCGCGCGCCAGCCCGGGTCGGTGACCGGCGCGGCGACCGGAGCCACCGGGGCCACGGGCGCGGAGACCGGCGCGGGCGGCATGTCCGGCCCGCCGATCGCCCGCAGCTGGGCCGCTTGCTGATCGTCCGTCTCCCGGTACCGCTGGCACATGGTCAGCAGGTTCTGCGCCATCACCGCCGAGTTCTGCAGGTACTCCTGAATACCGGCCAGCACCTCGTCCTGGTGCTGCGGCAGCCCGCCGACCCCGGACGTGCCGCCGGTCAGGGCGTGCCCCAGCGGGTCCGTGCCGTACGCGACCTCGGTGATCTGCTTCACCACGGCCTGCAGCTTGGCCGTCGGGGCCTGCAGATCCTCCAACATCCTCTGGATCTGCTGCGCCGCGCCCTCGACCACGTCAAGATCGATCTGGAACGAGTTTCCGCTCATGCGTGTTCCACCTCCCCGCCCCCGTTGACTGACTGACCGTCCAGCGCGTGCCGGACGGTAAAACATTCCCGAACGGTCGCCGAGCGGCGACCGGTTCAGAGCTGAGTCGCCCCGCCGGGCCCGACCACGTGCAGGCCGGAGTCGCCGAAGGCGATCGCCAGCGGCACCCGGTCCAGCACCGCCTCGTTCAGCAACGAGCCGCTGGCGAGGTGCCAGAGCCGCAGCGTGGCAGCGGCGTCGCCGGCCGCCAGCAGGACTTCGCCGTCCAGGTTCTGGCAGGCCAGGGCGCGTACCGCCGGCCCGCCGCCGGTCAGCGCGCCGACCTGGCGCCCCTCCCGGACGTCCCACACCCGTACCTCGCCGTCCGCGCTGCCGCCGATCACCACCGGGCGGCCGCCCAGCTCGTCGAAGGCCAGTACCTCGGCCGGCCGCGCCAGCGTGGCGAGCACCGGACCGGCCTGGCCGCTGCCGCCGTGCCAGAGCCGGACCGTCCCGTCCCGGCCCGCCGTGGCGAGCAGCCGGTGTCCGTCCGCCGAGCCCACCGCGAGCGCGGTGACGCCCTCCCGATGGGCCGCCAGGTGCAGCAGCGGGGCACCGCCCACGGCGTCCCGGACCCGGACGGTGCCGTCCTCGCCGCCGGAGGCCAGCACCGGCGTGCCGCCGTCGTGGAAGGCCAGGCAGCTGACCGGGCCGGTGTGCGGGGTCGGTACGGTCAACTGCGCGCCGTCGCTCAGCCGGTGGCCGCGCACCGAGCCGGCGGCCGTGCCGCAGACCAGCAGGTCGGTGGTCAGCGCGAGCGAGCTGACCGGGCCGCCCTCGGGCTCTACGCGGTAGCCCGGCGTCCGCAGGTCCGGGCCGAAGAGCTGCACCGAGCCGTCGCCGTAGCCGACGGCGAGCACCGACTCCCCCACCGCCAGGGCGTTCACGGGAGCGCCCGTGCCCGTACCGGTGCTGAGCGCCGAGCCGTTCGGCCGCCACAGCGAGACCGCGCCGTTCTCGTCGCCCGTCACGATCACGGGTGCGCCGTCGAGCACGGTGGCGGCGAGAGCGGTCGGCCAACCCCCGCCGGCCGGCCAGCCGTGGATCGCCGTACCGGTGTAGACGTCCCACGTGCGGACGGTGCCGTCCAGCGCGCAGGAGGCGAGCACCGGGCGGCCGTCCGCCTCCAGGAAGGCGAGGCCGGTCACCGAGCCGGAGTGGCCGGTGAGTTCGGCGACCGGCTGACCGGTCGCCAGGTCCCACAGCCGTACGGTCTGGTCCAGTCCGGCCGAGGCCAGCACGGCCTGCTCGCCGAGGCTGAGGATGGCCAGCGCGGTGACCCGGGCGCCGTGGCCGACCAGCAGGTGCAGTTGTTCGCCGGAGGCGACGTCCCAGACCCGGACCACGGCGTCGTCGCCGCCGGCCGCCACCAGGTCGAGCCCGGCGCAGTGTGCGTAGCAGAGCGCCGCGGCGCCCTGCTCGCCGACCGAGAGCAGGCCGAGCGAGCGGCCGTCCTCGGCCCGCCAGGCCCGGACCTCGCCCTGGGTGCCGACCGAGAACACCAGAGGGATGCCCTGTACCACGGCGGCGGCCACCTGCTGGGTGCCCTCGCCACCCGAAGTCCCGTGCAGCAGCGCACCCCCGGCGGCGTCCCAGACCTGCACCGAGCCGTCCTCGCTGCCGACCGCGAACAGCTCGCGCTCCCCGGCCGTGCCGAGGGCCAGCGCGCTGGGGCGCAGGCCCGGTTCGTCGCCGGAGCCGCCCAGCGGCTCCTGGTCGTCCAACGCGGCCAGGCCGAAGCCCTGCCCGGGCTCGGCCAGCGCATAGGCGGTCCGGCCGCGGACGGTACCGAGCGCCGCCGCCTGCCGGGTGTCCGGGCCGGTGGTGGTCCGCTCGTCGACCGCGAACAGACCAGCGGCGAGCCGGGCGGGGGCGGCCGGGTCGAGCACCTGCTCGGCCAGCGCCTGGAGGGCGTCCGCCACCGGGGGCACCGGGGTGGTCGTGCCGTCGGCCCAGCTCGCGGGGCCGGCGGACAGGCCGCTGACGGTGAGTCGACGCGCCTCGGGTGCCGCACCGGCGTCGCTGCCGCTGGGCGCGGAGCGCAGTGAGGTGAGCACCCGGGTCAGCACGGCCAGGTCGACCCGCCCGCGGCTGGTGTCACGCCGGGCACCGGCGGTGCGTTCGACCACCAGCGAGCCGTCCAGCCCGAGCGTCAAATCGGTCCGCCCGCCTGGCAGCTGCTCGGCGCCATAGCCGAGCCTTATGCCTGCCGTCTCCGTCATCCGGAACCCTCCCCTGGTACGAACATGTCAGCCCCGACCCGGCGTCAGCACAGGTCCTCAGGCACAACGGTGGCGTAGACAGCATCGCGCAGCGCGTGGTTCCGTGAGTTGCGGAACAGCCTGGGCCGAAATCCCGCCCGGCGGAAGCCGATGTACGCCCCGACCACCTGGATCGGCATGTTGTCGGCCGCCGCGTACGCGTCGATCCGGCGCAACTGGAGCTGCTCGAAGCCGAAGCGGCAGACCAGCCGGAGCGCGCTCGCCGCGATGCGCAGGCTGCGCGCCTCGGGCAGCAGCCAGATGGACGCCTCGGCGACGCCCTCCTCCGGGCGCATGTCGACCAGTTCGGCCCAGCCGGCGGCCCGTCCGCCGTCCAGCACCACCGAGAAGTACGCCGCCACATCGTCCTCCCACAGCCTGGGCGGCACGGTGGCGAGCCAGCGCTCGGCGGAGGCCAGGTCCGGATGGGGGAAGACCGCCTGCATGAACTCGCGCACCAGCGGGTCATGAGTGCCCGCCAGCAGCGTGGCGGCATCCTCGACCGCCGGACGGCGCAGGCTCACCTCACCGTCCGTCAGCGGCTGGAGCTCCCCCAGTGAACTCAGCGGACGCAAATCCCGATCCCTACCCGACGCCTTGTGCGTAGCACATCAGACCATGTCTACGCGCGGTGATCAAGACAAGAAAAGAAACATTCCTGTCAGTTCTGTGTCGAGCCTGCCATGCGCAGGTTACTGAACGGTTAACGGATCAGAGGGTCCGTGTCATGGTCCGGTGCGGGATCCTCGCGTCCTCGCAACACCGGGCCCTCGGCGGCGTTGTGGGTGTCGATGGATCATCCGGCCTGGTCAACCGGCATGTTGGTGCTCATGGAGGATTCCGCGGAGTCGGTCCTGTCGGCGGTTTCCGGCTGCGTGATGCGTCCTGGTGGGTTGGGGGGTTCGCAGGGTGGTCGAGCGTGAGAGGAACCAACGGAACCCGGCGGGCACTGCGCCGCTCCGATGGTTGGCCGCGGTCACGCCTGCCGGCTGTCGTAGTGCTTCTGGGCGGCGAGGAGCTCGTCTCCGTGCTGGCCGTACCATCGGATGAGATCGGTCAGCGGTCCAGCCAGGCTGACACCGAGTTCCGTCAGGCTGTAAGTGACCTGGGGCGGGTTGGTGGGCGCGACATGGCGGGCGACAAGCCCAGCCCGGGCCAGCGCCTTGAGGTTCTGCGACAGCATCTTCTGGCTGATGCCACCCACTCGTGCGTGCAGCCGCGCGAATCGGTGCGGGCCGGCGACGAGGGCCGAGATGATCAGTGTCGCCCAGCGGCTCGTCGTCTGATCCATGATCGGCCTGAGTGCGCACTTGTTGTCGAAGGTGTCATGGGCCAGGAGCCTGGTGGCTGTCGCGACCTGCTCTGTCTCCATCATGACAGCAGCTTACAAAAAAGTACGTACTTCCCAGTGGTAACTGGCTTTCCTACGGTGACTTCCACAAGCACTCATGACCAAGGAGCCACTGTGAGCAGCAACAACGCACGTACGGCGATCGTCACCGGCGCGTCAAAGGGCCTGGGCGCGGGGATCGCCGAGGCTTTGGCCGAGACCGGCGCAGCCGTGGTGGTGAACTACCGGGGGGACGCGGAGGGCGCCGAGCGGGTCGTCGCGGGCATCACCGCCAAGGGCGGCCGGGCGATCGCGGTCCAGGCGGACGTTGCCAGCGGCGACGACGTGCGCCGTCTCTTCGACCGGGCGCGCGAGGCGTACGGCCCGGTCGACGTGCTCGTGAACAACGCGGCCGTCGCCACGTTCGCGCCGCTGTCGGGCATCACCGAGGACGAGTTCCAGCGCGAGATGACCACGAACCTCCTGGGCACGATCCTGACCACGCAGGCCTTGGCCGCGCAGGACGACATCGACGCCGCGTCGATCATCAACGTCTCGACGGCGGGTACGGTCAGCCACCCTCCCTACGCCTCGCTCTACGTCGCGTCCAAGAGCGCTGTCAACGCCTTCACCATCGTCGCGGCCAAGGAACTGGGCCCGCGCGGCATCCGCGTCAACGCGATCATGCCCGGACCGTCGGACACCGAGGGCACCAGGGCCATGGGATACGTCGGGTCGGACCAGGAAGCACAGGCGATCGCCGCCACCCCGCTGGGCCGTACGGGCACCCCGGACGACTACGGCCCGCTGGTGGCCTTCCTGGCTTCCGACGACGCGCGCTGGATCACCGGGGACGTCATCCTCGCTTCCGGCGGCATGCGCTGACGCTGCTCATGCCGTTATCAGGACAGAGCGGAAGGCGAGTCAAGCCGATGGCCACACAGACGAGGTCGTCGAGCGGTTGATGGACCGCGCGGACGCTTAGGGTGCGGCCCTGCTGGGCGGGGGCGGGCTGCTTGATCAACTGGCGCCCAGGCTGTCCGCTCGAGGGAGTCCGGACGCACCCGCCTGGGCCGTCGCAGACGACGGCTGCGGCGCGAGCGATCGTCAGGCGTTCGGGACCGAGCCGTACGGAGTGCCGCACTACTCGCCGGTGATGGTCCGGTCGAGTTCGTCGAGTTCTGCCGCGACCTCTGACTGTCGCGGACTCTTCAGGAGGGCCAGGGCGTTGCCGACGGCGACGAGGGTCTCGCGGGCTTCGTCGTAGCGTGCGAGCCGGCGGAGGACGATGCCGAGGTCGAGCCGGGCCGGCTCGCTCCAGGCGGGCATCTGCGCGGTTTCGAAGTGTGCGAGGGCCTGGCGCAGCGGGGCTTCGGCCTCGGTCCAGCGGTGGAGGGCGGAGAGGTCTTTGCCGACCTCCTGCAGGGCGGCTGCGTGGTACATGGCGATCAGCTCGGCCGGCTGTCCGGGTATGCCGTCCCGGCAGACTGCTTCGCTTCGCCGGTGGACGACCAGCGCCTCCTGCACCCGGCCGGAGACGCGCAGGTACTGGCCCAGCCCGTTAAGCACGCTGAGTTCGGCCAGGCGTCCCTGAGGAGAGGTCAGCGTACCGACGAGGGCGGCCGCCTCCTGGAGCCGCTCGATGCCCTCGCTGGTCCGGCCGAGCTTGTGGAGGGCTCCTGCGGCGTAGGCCAGAGCCCAGGTCTCCTGGAGCGCGTCGGCGACCTCGCGCGCCGCTGTGAGGGCGCGCTCAGCGCTTGCCAGTGCGGCGGGGTGGTCGTGGCGGCAGATGTTGTGGGCCCAGGCGAGGTAGTTGAGGTGGACGGCCTCGTCCCGCCTGCTGCCCAGGGCACGGGCCGACTCGGTGGAGCAGGCGAACACCTCCGCCCACAGGTCCCAGTGCTGGTTCAGGTCGGAGAACCAGTGCATGGCCTCCGCCGCGTCGATGACCTGCTGGTGCCGTCCGGCCGTCCGGGACCGTTGCAGGGCCGCGAGCCACTCGGCCCGTTCGGCCTCCAGCCAGGCGCGGGCCTCCTCGCGGTCGGCGGGCGCGTGGTCGGGGTCGGGGTCGCCGACCGGAGGGTCGAGGTGGCGGTCGGCGTCGAAGCGCAGTGCCGCGGCGGTGGCCCGCCGCAGCACCCACTGAGCGGTCCTGTCCCGTGCGGCCTCGCAGACCTCGGGGCTGTCCTCGGCGGCGAGTTGCTCGGTGGCGAACAGCCTGAGCAGGTCGTGGAAGCGGTAGCGCTCGGCGTCGGGGTCGGGTTGGAGCAGCCCGGCGTCCGTCAACTCCTCGGCGTACCGGGCGGCCTGGGTGACCGGCAGGTCGGCGAGCAGAGCAGCGGTCTCGGGGCTGAAGTCCGGACCGGCCGCGAGGGAGGCCCGGCGGAAGAGGATCCTCGCGGGGTGAGCCAGGTGCTGGTACGACATGGTGAAGGCGGCCCGGATCCGCAGGCTGCCCGCCTGGAGCGTGTCGAGACGCCGCTCCGCCCGGGCGAGTTGGGTGACCAGCTTGGCGACCCGCTCCATGGGCCGCACCGCCAGGCGCTGTCCGGCGATGCGTACGGCCAGCGGCAGGTACCCGCAGAGATCCACCAGGTCCCGGACGGCCTGGGCCTCGTGCCGGACACGCTCCGGGCCGATGATGCGGGTCAGCAGCTCGACGCCTTCCTCGCGCCGCAGCAGGCCGAGAGCGGTGCGGTGGACCGACTCCAGACCGGCCAGGGCGTGACGGCTGGTGACGATCGTCATCGAGCGGCCGGTGCCCGGCAGCAGTGGGCGGACCTGGGACTCCGATGCCGCGTTGTCCAGGACGAGCAGCAGCCGGCGCTCCCTCACCTCGGCCCGGTAGAGCGCGGCCCGGTCGTCCGTTCCGGACGGAATCCCGCTCTCTGCGACGCCCAGTGCCCGCAGCAGCGAGGCGAGCGCGTCGCGCGCGGTGGTCGGCTCGGGATCCATGCCGCGCAGATCGACGACGAACTGCCCGTCCGGGAAGTCGGCGGCGAGGCGGTGCGCGACGTGCACGGCGAAGGCGGTCTTGCCGAGGCCGGGTTGGCCCGCGATCACGGCGACCGGTGGGTGGCCCGGCTCCGCGTTTCGCGCCAGGGCGTGCAGTCGGTCGAGGGCGGGGCCGCGCGCGGTGAAGTCGCCGATGTCACGTGGCAGCACCAAGGCGGGGCGCGTGGCGGTCGCCGCTTCGGGCCTGGGCCGCGGCCGGCCGAGGCTGGCCGACTCCTCCAGTTCCCCGGCGGCTGCGCGGTCCAGCTTCAGTGCCTTGGCGAGCGCCCGCACGGTGCGGCGTTGAGGTCCCTTGGAGCGTCCGCGTTCGAGGTCCGCCAGTGCGCGGACGCTGATTCCCGCGGCGTGGGCCAGGCCCTCCTGGCTGAGCCCAGCGCGCGTCCGCAGAGCGAGCAGCCGGCTCGCGAAGCCGCCTGCGGCCGATGTGCCCGTCCCCACTGCCGATGCCCCCTGATTGTCAGGATTCGCCCCGAATAGCCGTCCCGTACCGGCAGAAGTATGCCGGACCGCAGTTCTGCCGGTGGAACCGCCTGGTGGGTCGTTCGGTCACGATGGTCGACTTGAGGAATCAGTTCGCGGGGACGCCGGTCGTACCGGCCAGGCCTTGCCAGATTTCTTCAGGGCCTGCCCAAGGGGGAGCAACACACGTGGTCGGACAGATAGGTCACGCACTGGCAGATGCCGCGAAGAAGACCGAGCAGGCCCTTGCCCGGGATCTGTCGAAGGCCTACAGCGGAATTCTCAAAGAGACCGAGCAGAAGGGCAAGCAGGTCGCAGAGCAGGTCGCCGAGAATGAGCGAAAGGTCGCTGACGACCTTGCCAGGGGCGGCGGGGGCCACGGAGGGGAGGGCGGCGCCCCGAAACCGCCCGCCGGGCCGGACAGGGGCGAGGGCCGGGAGCCCGACCTCGGCAAGGGGAGGTCGGGAGGCGGTCAGGGCACCGAGGGCAACGGAAAGCTCCAGACCGGCGGCGATCCTGTGGATGTGGTCTCCGGGCAGATGGTCATGACCGCGACCGACCTGGAGCTGCCCGGGCTGCTACCACTGGTCCTACGCCGTGCTTACGCTTCCGGATACCAGGCGGGTACCTTGTTCGGGCCTGGCTGGTCGTCAACGCTCACCCAGCGACTGCAAATTGATCATCTGGGCATCCACTACGCCGGTGACGACGGCCAGATCCTGCACTACCCGGTCCCCGCCCAAGGGCAGGAGGCCTACCCCGAGGACGGCGCGCGCTGGCCGCTCACCTGGGACAGGACAGAAGACACGATCTGCATCGAGGACCCGCAGACCGGCTGGACACGCCACTTCCCCGCACCCCCGGTCACCGAGGGCGATCCCGCGCGCCAGTCTCGGCGCTCGTCCCGGCCCCTGGTGGCGATCACCGACCGCAACGGCAACTGGATCGAGTTCCTGTACGACGCAGAGCGGCTTCCGGTCGAGGTCCGCCGCTCAGGCGGTCGGCCGGTTGCCGTCGACACCGGGTACACCGCCGCCGGCTGGCGGATCGAGGGCCTCCGCCTGCTGGACGACAGCCAGGGCGGTCTGGGCACCACCGTGATGACGTTCGGGTACGACGGCACGGGCCGGCTGCAGCAGGTCGTCAACTCCTCCGGTCTCCCGCTGGTCTACCAGCACGACGACTACGACCGGGTCACGTCCTGGACCGACCGCAACGGCCACTGGTACGCCTACGAATACGGCCTCGACGGCAGGGTCTCCACCGGACGCGGCCCGGTCGGCGCCATGGACGCCGACTTCAGCTACGACCTGGCCAACCGGGTCACCACCATGACCAACAGCCAGGGCGAGCCCACCGAATTCCACTACGACGAGCACAAGCACCTCACCCGGATCGTCGACCCCCTGGGCAACACCACACGCACGGAGCACAACCGCTACGGTCGGCTGCTCTCCTACACCGACCCGCTGGGCAACACCACGCGCCTCACCCTGGACTCCCGCCACGACGTGGTTCGCGTCGACAGTCCCGATGGCACCAACGTCCAGTTCACCTACAACCACCTCCACCAGCCCACCGAGATCCGCACGCCCGGCGGCCTGACCTGGAGTCAGACGTTCGACCGGCGCGGCAACCGCACCGCGATCACCGACCGGTCCGGGGCCACGACCCGCTTCGGGTACACCGAGCACGGCCACCTCGCCAGTGTGACCGACGCCCTCGGCAACACCTCCCGGGCCGAGTGCGACCGAAGCGGACTGCTGATCGCGGCCTCCGACGCTCTCGGTGGCCGTACCGAGTTCCAACGCGACGCCTTCGGCCGGCCCGTGACGATCACCGACGAGCTCGGACAGCGCACCCGGCTCACCTGGACGGTGGAGGGAAAACTCCTCACCCGCCACGACCACACCGGTGCCTCGGAAGCCTGGGCCTACGATCCCGAGGGCAACATGGTGCGCCACACCGACGCGACGGGCGGCGTCACCGAACTCGAGTACACCCACTTCGGTCTGCCGGCCGCCCGGACAACAGTCGACGGCACGCGCTACACCTTCACCCACGACAGCGAACTGCGCCTCACCCAGGTCACCCAGCCGCAGGGCCTGACCTGGAACTACACCCACGACACAGCGGGAAGGCTGACCGGGGAGAGCGACTTCGAGGGGCACGCCTTCCGCTACGCGTACGACGCCGCAGGGCAGCTGACGGAGCGCCGCAACGGCCTGGGCCAGAGCATCGTCTACCGGCTCGACGCAATGGGCCGGGTCGTGTCCAAGGACACGGACGGGCACGTCACCGAGTACGGCTACGACGACGACGGCCGCCTGCTGAGCGCCCGCGACCCCGGCACGGAGCTGACCCGGACCTATGACCCCCTGGACCGTGTGCTCAGCGAGACCGTCGACGGCCGCACGGTCAGCTACGCCTACGACGTGCGCGGCCAGGTGACCGGCCGCCAGACCCCTTCGGGCAGCACCAGCCACTGGACCTACGACCAGTTGGGCAACCCGCAGACGCTCACCTCCGCCGGACACCTCATCACCTTCGACCACGACGCGGCCGGCCGCGAAGTCAACCGCGGCCTCGCGCCGGACCTCACCCTCGCCTTCACGTGGGATCCCGAGAACCGGCTGACCGGCCAGACCCTGTCCGGCACCGCCGGCACGCCCCTGATCCGCCGCACCTACAGCTACCGCGCCGACGGCCAACTGACCGCCCTCACCGAACAGACAGCCGCGAACGCTGCACGCAGCACCTCCTTCCAGCACGACCGGGCCGGAAGAGTGACCGCCGTCCAGGCCGCCGACTGGACCGAGACCTATGCCTACGACCAGGGCGGCCACCTGGTCGGGGCGACCTGGCCGGGCCAGCACGAGGCGGCGACCGGTGGCGAGCATGCCTTCAACGGCTCACTGATCAGCTCCGCCGGGCGCGTCACCTACGAATACGACGCCCAGGGACGGACCACAGCGCGCCAACTGCGCACGCTCTCCGGACGCATCAGGACGTGGCAGTACACCTGGGACGCGGAGAACCACCTCACCGACGTCATCACACCCAGCGGCGACCGCTGGCACTACCGCTACGACCCCCTCGGCCGCCGCATCACCAAGCAGCACTTCGTCGCCGACGGCGAGGCATGGACGCTCCACGAGTGGACCGACTTCAGCTGGGACGGCTACACCCTGGCCGAACAGACCGCACACGGCCCCCACCTGCCCGGCCCCTACACCCTCACCTGGGACCACCGCGGACTGCACCCCGTCGCCCAGAGCGAGCACCTGGCGACCCAGGACGAGACCGACCGCCGGTTCTTCGCCATCGTCACCGACCTGGTCGGCACCCCCACCCACCTCCTCGCACCCGACGGAACACCAGCCTGGGAGCAACGCACCACGCTCTGGGGCCTGCCGGTCACCACCGGCCGGCACAGCACCACCACGCCGCTGCGCTTCCCCGGCCAGTACTACGACCCCGAATCCCGACTCCACTACAACGTTTTCCGCTACTACGACCCCGCAACCGCCCGCTACCTCAGCGCGGACCCGCTCGGCCTCTCACCCGCACCGGACGCCTACGCCTACGTCAGCAACCCACTGCTCGCGTGCGACCCGCTCGGCCTCATGCCACCGAAGCACGATCGCACGAGTGAGTACCCCAAAGGGTACTGGCAGTCCACCCACGACCACATGAGAGCAAATTGGACGTACGAGGGGATCGGGCAAGGTACCGGAGATATTCGTGACGCCAACGGCAAGCGGATACCGAACAAGGATCTGCATTGGTTCGATGCCCAGGGAAATGACATCCCTCCCGGGCAGCAGACCTACGAGCACATAACACCGGTTGTCGACCACTGGAACACCATAGGGAAAAACTCGGACCGGGAGACTCGGAACGAGTTCTTCAACGACACTGCGCACATGGAGGCAATGTCAAGGAGTCAGAACTCGAGCGGTGGTGGCACAATGTCCCAAATGGGACAGCACTACACGCAGCAAACCGGAGCGAGCTACAAAAAAGACTAGCCGTACCGTGGATCCCCCTGCCCTGGAGAGCCTTCATGAACCTGACCGCGACACTGGCGGGAATGCCAGGAGCCGAGCAGTGGGCAGACCTGCCCGACGCCTGGCACTGGTCCCCCAATCCTCGGTTCAACTTTTCCGCCGTCCTCACCACCGACCGCCGGCACCTCCTGCAGGTGATCGCGCTCGACTTCCACGACGAGGAGCTGGTCCGCGCGCTCCTCGCCTTCGCCCGCGAGCACAGCGCCGAGATCCTCGGCAACCAGCACCCGCTGACCGCGGTGAACGGGTTCACCGTCCCGGGTTACGGGTTCGACACCGCAGTGGCGGTGGCGCCCCGTGCGAACCGCTACCACGCCCAGGACGCGAGCCTGCACGCGGTGACCTACGCGCTCTTCCCGGGCTGGCACTTCGAGTTCTCCGGCACCGAGACCGACAGTGAGGCGTTGTTCCAGGCCTCGCACCCCCAGGGCCTCAGGGCCACCCGCCTGGACCGGCAGCCGGTGCCGTTCCTCAAGATGAGCTACCACAACACCGCGACCGAGTCGCGGAGCGCCTCGGCAAGGCGCGCCCTCGCCAAGGAGGACACGCTCCTTCGCGAGCTGGCGCTGCTGGAGGGTGCCCCGGGCAGCCTCGTGGAGTTCGAGAACTTCCGCCACCAGGTGTGGCGCGCCGAGTGGGACGGGACCTTCGTCCTGACCGGTGAGGGCAGCCGCCTGGAACTCGACCGGGACGGGCTGCTGAGCTTCGCCCGGAATTCTTTGATCTGAAACCGATGAGAAAAGGGGGGCAGCCGGATGGCGATCGAACTACCCGACGAGGTGGCACAGTTCCTGCAGCTCATCGGAATCAATTGGCCGATGGTGAACGAGGACTCGGTGCGGAGCTTCGCCGACCACGTGCGTGAGTTCGCCACCAACATCGACGACACGCACCACCAGGCCACCGGCACCATCAAGGCCATGGCCGACGCCTACCAGGCCAACTCCTACGAACTGCTGGTCTCCAAGTGGGCCCACCTGTCGCAGGGGCACATGAACGAGCTGGTGGAGGCCTGCCACGTGCTCGCCACCGCGCTGGACGCGGCCGCGGAGTTCATCGTGGCGATGAAGCTGGAGTGCATCGCCGAACTGATCGCACTGGCGGTCTCCTTCGTCGCCGACCAGGCCGCCGCCGTCCTCACCCTGGGCCTGGCCGAGGCCGCCGAGGCACTGGTCATCGCGGCGGCCGAGAAGGCCGTCGACTACCTGGAGCAGCAGCTGGTCCAGTACATCACCTCGAAGGTCATCGAGGCCGCCCTCCCGCCGTTGCTCGCTCTCATCGAGAAGGCCGTCGCGGGCATGGCCTACTCTGCTCTGGAGGACTTGCTCGGCGTCTCCGGCGCGGGCCAGAGCCGGGGCGACGGCTTCATGGTGCACCCCGAACAACTACGCGCCCACGCCGAGGTCTTCGCCCGGCACGCCGAGACCGTCCAAGGCCACGCCGAAGCCCTCTCCGGCAAGATGGCCGCACTCAGCTTCACGTGAACCCACCCGGCCAGGGGAGGCCCCGCCTGGCCGCCGGCCGGGCCGTGGGGGGCCGTGCCTCCCGATGGACGGGAGTGCAAGTTATCGGTTCGGTGTCAGTGGTGGTGCGAGTCGGTAGGGCAGCCGCCGGGTGCGCAGCACCGGGGAGCAACCCCCGCGAGCGCGGGGCCGACGCGAACTGGCCCAGTCCGGGCGGCACTTCAGCATCTCTGGATCTCACCAGCGATCTAGACGCGGGCGCCGCGAATCACCTGCTCGCCCCCGGGTGGAGCTGTCTGCCATGGACAGCGGCTCGGCCGGCTCGGCCGGCGTCAGACCTTGTGGTGGTAGGCCACGGTCACCGGTGCGTGGTCCGACCAGCGCTCGGCATGGGTGGCGGCCCGTTCGATGCGGGCGGTGGCGACGTGCCCGGCCAGGCCGGCGGTGGTCATCTGGTAGTCGATCCGCCAGCGGAACGACGCGTTTTCCAAAAGGTCCACCCGTTCGAGTGTGGGTGGTTCGGATGCGTCTGCTGGCCTGGGCGGAAGGGGGCTACCCGTGGGCAGCATGACGACTGCGGCGCCGGTTCGGGCGGTGGTTGGTTCGCGTGTCTCCGACACGCACGGGCAGGACGGGAAGGTTTCGCACCTGATCCAGGCGGAGTCTGCCGCCCGGCATGCGCTGTCGAAGGAGTGGGAGATCGTCGGATCTTTCGAGGACCTGGACGTCTCGGCGGAGATCGCTCCGTGGAAGCGACCGGACCTGGGGCCGTGGCTCACCGACCGCCAGGGCGAGTGGGACGCGATGGTCGCTAGGGCGCTCGCCGAACGCGGGGCCTCCGTGGTGCTCGCCGTGCGCAACGTCGAGAAGGGCGAGCAGGCGGCGGCCCGCATCAGCGGCGAAGTGACCGTGCAGGCTCTGGACCTGACCTCGCTCGACTCCGTCCGGGCCGCAGCCCAGGCCTGCGATCCCGGTACGACCGGATCGACATGCTTATCAACAACGCCGGCGTCATGTACACCCCGAAGCAGACGACCACCGACGGTTTCGAGATGCAGTTCGGGACCAACCATCTGGGCCACTTCGCACTCACCGGCCTCCTTCTGGACCTGATGCTGCCGGTGCCCGGCTCGCGCGTCGTGACGGTCAGCAGCACCGGCCACCGCATCCGGGCCGCGATCCACTTCGACGACCTGCAATGGGAGCGGTCCTACAGCCGGGCCGGCGCCTACGGCCAGTCCAAGCTGGCCAACCTGATGTTCACCTACGAGCTGCAGCGCCGGCTCGCCTCGCACGGCACCACCGTTGCGGTGGCCGCACATCCCGGCCTGTCCAGCACCGAGCTGGTCCGTAACAGCCCTGCGGCCATCCGGCTTCCGCTCACTTGGCTCGCGCCGCTGGTCACCCAAACCCCGGCGATGGGCGCGCTGCCGACCCTACGCGCCGCCGCCGACCCCGCCGTGCTGGGCGGCCAGTACTACGGCCCCGGCGGACGCCTTGAGTTCAAGGGTCACCCTCAGCTGGCCACCTCCAGCGCGCAGTCGTACGAGACAGCCGTCCAGCAACGGCTGTGGGCCGTCTCCGAAGACCTCACCGGCGTGATGTTCCCCGTCGCCCAATCCCAGCAGAACTAGATCCAGCCCGGACCGGCCATCACCAGTTAGCCCGCGCGCCCTACACCTGGTCGTCCTCATCCAGGCCGAGCCCGGCCGCGTCCGGGTCACGCAGCGGGCGCAAGGCCGCAGCGGCCGGGGTGGAGGCGGTGGCGCTGTAGCGGCCGAGCACGTTGCTCTGCGTGCACAGGCGTGAGGGTGCATGTGCAACCGGCGATGTCACGGCGGTGACGGGAACTCGGCCTGTAAACGGCTGCCCACCGGCTCGGGAGTGCGGCACGGCGCCCCGGAACCGAGGGCCGCGAGCATCCGGTCAGGGCAGTGGCACGGCGTGAAGGCAGGCATGGCGGCCGGGTCCCGGCAACGCGGTGAGCGGGCGGGCCACCTCTCCTTCGATCGCCACCCGGAATGCGCCCGTGTCATCCGCGTACACCGGTTCCCCGGCAGCGGTGTACGCACCGGTGAGGTGGACGACGACGATCTCGGGCGGCCCGTGCCGGCCGGGCGGGCCGGGCAGGGTGACCGCGTAGCGCTGGGGTCTGTCCATGGGTCGCCTCGCCTCATCCGGTGTGCGGTTGGGTGCTTGCCAGGGCGGCGCGGAGCGCTTCCGCGCTGGCGGGTCGGGGCCGCTGCTTCAGGCGACGGCGGCCAGGTCCGCGCGGCCGAACAGCAGGGCGTAGCCGCGGGGTAGGTGGGTGAGGAGGCGGTCGGTGAGGCTGTCGTCGGTGAGGGTGGTGAGGGCTGCCAGGACGGAGGAGGCGTCCCAGCGGGCTGCGGTGAGGCTGGTGCCCAGGGTGTGGGCGAGGCTTTCGACGAAGGCTGGGGCGGTGACGGGGCGGGGCAGGGGGATCTGGGCGGCGAAGACGGCGCGGGCCCGCTCGGGCAGGGCAGCGGCGAGGTCGCAGCGTTCGTCGCCGGTGAGCTGGGAGCCGAGGAGAGCCAGGACGGCGTCAAGGACGCGTTCGGCTTCCTCGTCGGTGGGGTAGCGGCCGAGGTGGCGGACCTGCTGGAGGAGGTGGCGGTAGCGGGTCATGACCGTGGGGCCTTCCAGGGCTGGCCGCTGGGCGGGCCGGCGGCGTGTGAGGGGGTGGTCAGGGCCGTGTCCCTGCGGTCGGGCGGCCGAACAGCAGGGCGTAGCCGGGCGGCAGCTGGAGCAAGACCTGGTCCATGAGGTCGTCGCCGGCAGCGTCGGCCACCGTGGACAGGACGGCGCCGATGTCCCACAGCGCCGTGGCCTCGGTGGCGCCCTCGATCCAGGCCGCGGTCGCGCGCACGAACCGCTCGGCGTTGAGGGGCTCGGCGGCCTGCAGCGGGTTGAGCAGGATCAGGGCCATGGTCTCGGGCAGTCGGGCGGCCAGTTCGGCCCGCACCTCGCCGACCAGATGGGCGCCGAGCAGGGCCAGGACCACCCGGGCGGCCCGCTCGGCCTCCTGCGGGCTGTCGTACTCACCGCGCTCCCGAACCTCCTCCAGGAACGCCTCCCATCGAAGCGTCATCGCGGTTCTCCCTCCGTTCCAAGGCCCGGCGCGCCCGGGCGACCTCAAGGCTCAACGGCCAGGCGCCGATGCAGACCGGTCAGCTTGAGCAGCCGCACCACGCAGCGGCCGGCCCCGCGCAGGACCAGGCGGGCACCGCACCGGTCGGCCTGGTTGCGGGCCCGCACCAGGGCGCCCAGGCCCGCGCAGTCCATGAACGTCACCTCTGACAGATCCAGCACCACCTCCCGGTGTGACTCGAGCGCGGTGGCCAGAGCACGGCGCAGCGAGGGGCGGTGCCGAGGTCGATCTCGCCGTGCGCTCGCACGAGGAAGGGCTGGTTGCTCTGGCCGTTCATGGCGTTTGTGCGTCGCTGCGGGTAGGCCGGTCCGGGCGAGGCCAGCCCGGCGGTCGGGGGGTGTTCCGGCCGCCCCTGTCGATCGAGGGGGGAGAGATCGGGGGCGGCCGGAACGGCATCGGGGAACGGGTCAGGCCTGGATCTGCTTGCGGCTTCCGCTGTGGCTGATCGCGACCTTGCGGGGCTTGGCCTTCTCGGCGACCGGGATCTTCAGGGTCAGCACGCCGGCGTCGTAGTCGGCGGTGATCCCGGCGGGGTCGAGGGTGTCGGAGAGCATGACCTGGCGGGAGAACACGCCGAGGGGGCGCTCGGACAGCTCCCACTTGATGCCCTCGCCTTCCTGGCGCGGGCGGCGTTCGGCCTTGACGGTGACCATGTTCCGCTCGACGTCGATGTCGATCGCCTCCGGGTCAACCCCCGGCAGGTCGAAGCAGATCACGTACTCGTCGCCGGCCCGGTAGGCGTCCAGCGGCATCGGCGTCGGACGCGACCAGGTGCCGGTCGTGTTGAGGAACTGCTGGGTCAGCCGGTCCAGCTCGCGGAACGGGTCAGTGCGCAGCAGCATTGCGAAACACCTCCACTGATCGAATGGGTGCCAGTGCGCTTCACCTGACTCCTTTCTAGCGCGTCATCCATCCGATGACAAGTTGCTATGTCGCCTATAGAGTGACTGCATGAGTGAGAAGTCCCGCAGAGCCGCCCCCGACGCCTCCCCGCCAGCCGGGCCCGCCTCGTTCCTGGCGGCCGCGGCGGCGCTGGCCGCCATCGACGACGCCGTCCGCACCGCCCAGAGCCCCGCGTCCCAGCCCCCGACCGCCCCTGACGAGCATGAAGGCCCCGAGCAGGCCCTGGCCGCACTCGTCCTGCTGCGCGAACTGCGCGGCCAGCTCGCCGGCTGGGAAGCCGGCCTGGTGGAGAGCGCCCGGGAGGCCGGCGCCACCTGGGCCGACCTCGCCCACCCGATGGGCGTCGCCAGCCGCCAGGCCGCCGAGAACCGCTACCTGCGCCTCAAGCCCGCCGCCGGCGACGCTTCGCGGTCCGGTACCGGCGCCGAACGGGTCAAGGCCGCCCGCGACCGGCGGGCCGCCGACCGATCGGTCACCGCCTGGGCCCGCGACAACGCCGCCGAGCTGCGGGTCCTCGCCGCCCAGATCACCACGGCCGCACTCGCTCCCGGCGCCCGTCCTGCCCAGGCCGCCCTGACCGCCGCCCTCGGCGCCACCGACCCCGCCGACCTCATAGAGCCCCTCGCCGCCATCCGCCCCCACCTCGGCACCGGCCAGAGCGACCTCGCCACCCGCCTCGACGCCCTCACCCACCACACCACCCAGCTCCGCGATGACAGCGACCGACGCCGCGCCTGACCCCGTCTCCGCCGCCGAAAGGCGCTGGCAGGACCTCCTGGACCGGATCCACGACCTCGAAGCCCGAGTGGCCGCCACCACGAGCAGCGTCAACGCCGCCCTCGACCACCACCTCGCCCGGCTCGACGCCCTGCGCCACCACCTCACCCACCCCAACTGGCCACTGCCCGACCCTGATCCGGGCAGTCCGCAAACCACTCCGGCGAACAACCGGCCTGCCTGACAGGGTCGGGAGCCACCGCAAAGGGAGTGTCATGAATCAGGTGGACACCCTGTTCAAGGGAGACACTGATGAGCTCGCTGACGGATCAGCAGATCGGGTCGGTTCCTGACGGGTCGGTTTCGTCGGAGCCGGAAACTGCCGATGCCTTGGGCATGGGTCCGAGGACGAGTACGGGTGCGTCGGATGTGGTGGCCTCGGTCGCCGGGCTGGCGACCGAGCAGGCCAGGGCCGGCGGGAGCAGCTGCTCGGTGATGGCGGGCTGCTGCAGCAGCTGACTCGGCACTTGCTCCAGGAAGCCCTGGAGGCCGAGATGGACGAACACCTGGCCTCGACCGCGGAGCCGGGCCGCTCGGTGCGCAACGGCGGCAACGCGCGCAACGGCCACCGGATGAAGACCGTGATGACCGAAGCCGGACCGGTCACACTCGAGGCGCCCAGGGACCGGGCCGGCACGTTCGACCCCAAGGTCGTGCCCCGGCACGCACGCCGCACCGAGGGCCTGGACAACCTTGTGGTCTCGCTGACCGCGAAAGGCCTGACCAGCGGCGAGATCGTCGCCCACGTGGCCGAGGTCTACGACATGACGACCAGCAGCGGCCCGGGGACCGCTTCGCCGACTTCACGGCCGCCTGGCAGGCGAACTACCCAGCCGTCGTGCGACTGTGGGAGAAGGCTTAGCCGCAGATGGTCCCTTCCTCGCCTTCGACGACGAGATCCGCAAGATCATATGCACCACCAACGCCATCGAGAGCCTGAACTCCCGCTACCGCAGGGCCGCCGGCGCCTGCGGCCACTTCCCCAACGGCCAGGCCGCCCTCAAACGGCTCTACCTGGCCACCCTCGCCCTCGACCCCACCGGACGCGGCCGCCAGCGCTCGCTGGAGCAGCCGCTGGATGGCCGCCCTCAACGCCTTCGACATCGCCTTCGACGGGCGCCTGTCAGCCGGACGGACGTAGGCCACCCGGCCCACACCCGCCACGAAGATCAACACCTAGGCCAACCAGGTGCCGTACACCTAGATCGTGATAGTCCCGCCTGTGGCGGTCGCTGCGCCTGGAGCGGGACGCGCAGCGGGGTAGTAGATGTCGGGCATGGACTGGTCGCTGCCGGACCCGATGTTGACCGTAGCGGTGAACAGTCCCGAGCTGCGCGCGGGGCGGGCAGCTGAACCGAAGTGGGACGGCTATCGCTGGGGGCTGGAGGTGCACGCGCACCAGGTGGTGGTGCGTGCGTTCCCGCCTTGGCACCGGCCTGTCCGGTGCGTTCCCTGAGATCCGGGACACCGCGCTCGCCCAGCTGCCGGAGGGCATCGGGCTGGACGGGGAACTCGTGGTCTGGGAGGACTGGCGGCTCGCCTTCGATGCGCTCCAAGCCCGTGCCGGTGCGCGGGGCGCCCGGGCGGTGGCGGCGTCCTGGGAGCGGCCAGCGCACTTCGTGGCGTTCGACCTGTTGCACTGATGGGGATCTTTGAATCTCCTCACCCTGTGCTGAGGATGGCCCCGGAGTTGCTCGCCTTGATTCCTCAGGCGTGCACGTGCTGGTCTGCGGGTGGATGCCGAACTCGACGGCTGGCTCTTGATCGGGTGGCTGGGTGGGCACATGGGAGCGGTCTCAGGGTTCGATGGAGAGGTGTTCGATGAGGTCGTCGCGCAGCGTGAACCGATAGCGGAGATCGATGGTGCCGCCGGGGAAGTTGCCTTCGAGGTGGTGTGTGGCGATGTAGTGGGCCGTGTCGGCCTCCTGAGCGTTCGTGAGGTGGATGGTGTAGGTGAATTCGGTGGCGGATCGGTCCAGCCACTGCTCAATCGCGGAGCTGCCCCGGTAGGTGTTGCCGTCGTCGATCACTGTGGCGTCGTCGGTGAACGTCGTGATCGCGGTGCCGGTGTCATGGGCGCGGTGCGCTGTGAGGTAGCGGGTGATCACCTCGGGCAGGTCGTCCGGGGTGATGGTCCGGGGCTGGTTGCCGTGCATGACGCTCCTGATGGTGGTGGCGGGTTCAGACGGTGGGGGTGGTGCCGCCGTCGATGACGTGTTCGGCGCCGACGATGGCCGAGGCGCGGTCGGAAACGAGGAAGGCGACGAGCTCGGCGACTTCCTCGGGCCGGTTGGGACGGCCGAGCGGGATGCCGCCCAGGGAGTCCATGGGCCGGCCCAGCGCCGCTTCCTGACTGATGCCGGCGTCGTGGGCGATCCGGGCGACGAGGTTGTCGGCGGCCGAGGTCTGGACGAAGCCGGGTGAGACGGTGTTGACGCGGACGCCGTGCGGGGCGACCTGGTTGGCCAGGCCCTTGCTGTACGTGGTCAGGGCGGCCTTGGCAGCGGCGTAGGCCAGGGTGCCGTTCCACAGCGGCATGCGGCGCTGGATCGAGGTGACGTGCACGACCGCGCCCTTGCCCGTGGCGATCATGTGCGGCAGGAGGGCGCGGTCCAGTCGGACGGCGGCCAGCAGGTTCGTGTTCGGTTCCCTGGCCCAGTCGTCCTCGCCGAGCGCGGCGAATCCTCCTGCCGGTGCCTCGGAGCCGCCGAGGGTGTTGACCAGGATGTCGACGGCTCCCACGCGGGCTTCCACCTCGGAGGCGACCTGGGCGGCGCCCTGGGCGGTGGACAGGTCGGCGGTGATGAAGGTCTTCTCCTCGACGTCGTCGGGGCGGCTGCGGGCGGTGACCAGTACGGTCGCGCCGGCCTCGGCGAGCCGTCGGGCGATGGCGGCTCCGGTGCCCTTGGTGCCGCCGGTGACCAGAGCGCGTTGGCCTTCGAGGGATTCGCTGATGGATGTGGTCACGGTGTGCTCCGTTCCCGGGTGCGGGTAGTCATGGCGCCACCCCCCGCCCCTACTGCTAAAATAGAAGCTACTAACTTCGACTTTAGCAGTAACTGAGGGGATGGTCGCCTTGGCAAGCCGGATCAGGCTGGAGGACCGGGAGTGCCCACTGTCCACGACGGTGGAACACGTCGGCGAGTGGTGGACACTGCTGATCCTCCACGACGCCTTCGACGGCTACACCCGCTTCGACCAGTTCCAGGAGAGCCTGGGCATCTCCTCCAGCATGCTCACCACCCGGCTGAAGACCCTGGTCGCGGACGGTCTGCTGGAGCGCCGGCCATACCAGACCAGCCCCGTCCGGCACGAGTACGTACTCACCGAACTCGGGCGCTCGCTGCGCCCGGTGATCGTCGCCCTGGCCGCGTGGGGCAATGCCCGCCTCAGGCCGACGGAGCGCAGCATGATCCTCGTCGACGCGCGCAGCGGTGAGGAAGTCGAGCCCGTCGTCGTCGACGCCAAAACCGGCCGCCGACTCGACGACAGCACCGCCTACGTCTTCGCCGCGGGCCCCGCAGCCAGCGACGCGATGCGCAGCCGCTACGCGGCACGGCCGGCCGTTCCCGCGGAAGAGGCGTAAGCCCGCCCAGAAGAGCCTCGTACAGCCTTGAGCAGGGCCGCGAGCACGGGCTGCACCTGACCGCCTCGCAGCACCGGTTGTCGCTGGCGTGGTACCTGCCAACCCTCCCAAGTCGTTGAGAACTGAATCAAGTGAGGCGAGGAGCAACACCGGTCGTTTCCAAGAATCCCCAGCAGCACTCGGGCGAGGCCGACCGGCGGTATCGGTAAGTCAGGGCTATTGGTACTTGCGGGGGATGTCTTGCTGATCGTCTCCGGTACGCGCGGGGGACCGGCAGGGCCGGCGGAACCGCCGGTCTGGTGGATGCCCCGCTCAGATCAGCAGGTCGAAGAGTTCGAAGGCCTCATCCCACTGGTCCGTGGAGGGGCGGCGGGTGTCGCGGGCGATGGTTTTGAGGGCGCGGGCGAGGGCGACGCTGAGGCCGCCGGCCAGGACGGGCAGCCGCTGCTGGGTGTCCTCGGCGGCCTCCATGCCGAGGGCTGGGCGGGCGGCTAGCTGGTCGAGCAATGGGCGGAGTTCGATGCCCTCCTCCAGCTTGTTGAAGGCGTGGATGCTCTCCTGCAGGCCTTTGGTGACGGGGAGGTCCTGCGGCTCGATGATGTCCCGGTTGTTGGCCTTGGCATTGGCCGCGCCGATGAGAAAGAGGTCGTAGAGCTTGGCGTCCACAAAGTCGTTGTAGCGCTTGAGGTCGTTCTTGTGGACATCGAGGCCGGCGGCTGCGCGGAAGAAGCGTTCGAACTTGGGAACACCCATGACGGGCATGGCATTTTTCCTTTCTCGCTCGATGGATGAGCTGAGGTCATCGGGTGGCGGGTGGTCTCACCTCCTCGAGGTGCTCGTGGGCCAGGCGGACGGCCATGGCGCCCTCGCCTACTGCGGAGGCCACCCGCTTGACCGAGCCGCTGCGGACGTCGCCGACGGCGAAGACCCCGGGCAGGCCGGTCTCCAGGGCGAGTGGGGCGCGGCCCAGGGGATTCCAGAGGTCCGCTGCCACATGGGCCACGTCCTGCCCGGTCGGAATGAAGCCACGCGGGTCCAGAGTGACGGCGCCGACGAGCCAGGAGGTGGCAGGGCGCGCGCCGATGAAGACGAAGAGGGCACGGGCCTCCAGCACCTGCTGCTCGCGGGTGCGGTTGTCCCGGACGACGACGGCTTCGACCCGGTCCTCGCCGGTGACCTCTTGGACCTCGGTATGCAGCCGGACATGGATCCGCGGGTTCTGCTCGATCCGGTCGATCAGATAGCGGGACATGTTGTGGCCCAGGTCTTCGCCGCGGACTAGCAGATGCACGGCGGGCGACTCGCGTGCCAGGAACAGGGCTGCTTGGCCGGCAGAGTTGCCGCCGCCGACGACGGCCACCGTGTCAAGACGGCAGGTCCGTGCCTCCCAGAGGGTGGCGGCGTAGTGGACCCCAAGTCCCTCGAACCGCTCGATGCCGCGGGCGGTCAGCCGTCGGTAGCGAGCGCCGGTGGCCACCACCACGGTGTTGGCGGCGACTGGCAACCCGCAGGAGGGCGATGCTGCCCCACGTACTCCCGCCTGTTCGGCGATCCCTCCACCGGTCACGCCTGCGGCAGCGATCCTCGAGCGGCGCTGAAGCAGGCGCTTCACGTTGGCCTTCGCCCCCACGTCCTTTTGCGGGATCCGGGCCGGCGCCTGAGGCTGGCTCATCCGACTTCTACAAATCGAGTCGTTTCCTTGACCTGCGTCCGGCCTCTCCACACCACACGGTGAGACCTTCCACCGCGTGGTGTGCGGATGCTCTGACGGGCAGGCAAACGCTTTGTTTCGGCCCCGACCGGATGCGGTTTGACTGAGGGGGTCTCACCTGGCCGCTCTATCTTCCGCCAGTGCTAGTGGAGTTGGCCGAAGTCGAAAACTGCTGTGACGGGTGCGTGGTCGGACCAGCGCTCGGCGTGCGAGGCGGGCCGCTCGACGTAGGCCTCGATGCAGGTGGCCGCGAGTATCTGACTGGCCATCAGATAATCAATCCTCCAGCCGCTGTCGTTGTCGAAGGCCCGGCCCCGGTAGGACCACCAGCTGTACGGGCCGTCCTGGTCGGGGTGCAGGCGGCGGACCACGTCGACGTAGCCGGCCTCGTCCAGGACCCGGGTCAGCCAGGCGCGTTCCTCCGGGAGGAAGCCGGCGTTCTTCTGGTTGGCCTTCCAGTTCTTCAGGTCGGCGGGCTGGTGGGCGATGTTCCAGTCGCCGCAGACCACGACCTCGCGGCCGTCCTCCGCGGCCCGCTCGCGCAGCTGGACCAGGTGGACGAGGAACTCCGCCATGAAGCGCTCCTTCTCCTCCTGGCGCTCGGTGCCGACCTCGCCGGACGGGAGGTAGAGGCTGGCCACCGTCAGCCCCGGCAGGTCGATCTCGGCGTAGCGGCCCGAGCTGTCGAACTCCGCCGAGCCGAAGCCGATCACCGTACGCTCCGGAGCCCGCCGGGAGAGCACGGCCACCCCGGCCCGGCCCTTGGCGGCGGCCGGTGCCCAGAGGGCGTGCCAGCCGGACAGGTCACGCAGTTCGGCGGGCAGCTGCTCCGGCTCGGAGCGCACCTCCTGCAGGCAGACCACATCCGCCTCGGTGGCCGCCAGCCACTCCAGGAAGCCCTTCTTGGCAGCAGCCCGGATGCCGTTCACATTCACACTCGTCACCACGATCACCGGGGAAGGGTATCCGTCCGGCCTCCGTCGCAGCGAGCGACCGCGCCCGGCCGCACCGGCCCGGATGAGGGTCCGATGAGAAGGACGTGTGCGGTTGCATTGGTCTTGACCATCTCTCCGGGCGCCCCTAGGGTCGCTTACTGCAAAGACCTTTAATAAAGAAGGACTGATAAAGCCTGCCCCTCCCACCTGCCACAACACCGGGCACGGGGTCGCTGTGAGGTCCTTCAGGGCGGAGGACACGGTGGGGCAAGGACAGCCGGCGGCAGCACCGGAGCCCAAGTACTGGCACCTGCGCACGGTGCTGCTCCGTACCATCGAGGCGGAGTTCTCCACCGGTCAGGTCATCCCGAACGAGCGTGAGCTGTCCGCCCGGTTCGGCGTGGCCCGCGCCACCCTCCGGCAGGCACTTGACCAGCTGGAGCTGGAGGGCCGACTGGTCCGCCGGCGCGGCATCGGCACCCTGATCGCCGCGCCCCGTGTCGGCATCCCGGTCGGCAGTCCGGTCGGCGGCCCGGCCGAGAACGGTCCCGGATCCGCCGGTGGCTCGACCTGGCGCACCGTGGACTGTGTGAGCGCCCCCGCCTCCGCCCAGCTGGCCCTGGCGCTCGGCATCCCGGCGGGTGAGACGGTGCACACCGTGCGCCGGCTGCGGGTGGTGCAGGGGCGGACGATGGCCGCCGAGTCGCTGCACGTGCCGGAGTCGGCCGTTCCGCACCTGCCCGCCGTTCCGCGCGTGGTCGGCGGTACCGCCGAGCAGGACCGGGCGAAGTCGGTGCTCCGGCAGCTGGAGCGGCTCGGTGTGGACGGTGAGTCCCGCTCGGTCGAACTCGGCGTCGCCGAGGCCGAGGAGGCCGCCCTGCTGGAGCGCCCGCCCGGCACCCCGGTCCTGGTGGTCACCACCCAGTACGCGGTGGCGGGCCGGCTGGTCGCCCTCGCGCTCTCCACCTACCGGGCGGACACCTGCAAGCTCACCTTCGGCGAGATGGGCAAGGTCGAGGTCACCCCGGTCCAGGCGGGCGCGATCCGTACCGCCTCCTGAGCCGTACCGAAGCACACACGTCCCGGAGGCAGCCGGTGAACCCCCGGGGGGTGCGGTGAACTACGCGAAGCGGCAGGGGACTTCGGCCGACCGGGTCTGACGGGTCCCCGGCCACGCGTGGCCCCTGGCATGTCCGGCCCGGCGGCCGGGCAACGCCCCTACCGCGCACCGGCCCCCGGCGGGTCGACCGCGAAGAGCTGTTCCTCGACGTGGTCGAGCGCGACCCGCAGGGCCCCCATCGCGACCACCTCCTCGCCGAGTGCCGCCAGCGCCACCTCCGGCGCGCGCAGGCAGTAGAGCGCCAACTGCTCGCGCAGCGGCTCCAGTACGCCGTCCAGGCCGGCCGCCCAGCCGCCGACCACCACCAACTCCGGGTCCAGGGCCAGCACCAGGGCCGCGACGTCGTGCACCAGCCGCCGCAGGAACCGGTCCATCGCCACCCGGGCGACCTCGTCGCCCTCCCGTGCCAGTCGCAGCACCCGGGCCACCGCCGCCTCGTCCAGCGGGTCCAGCGGTTTGCCGGTGGTGGACAGCAGCCGCTCGGGCGCGGCCTCCTGGCCGAGCAGGTGCAGCGCGCCGATCTCGCCGGCCGCACCGCCGAAGCCCCGGTGCAGCTTGCCGTTGATCAGCGAACCCGCGCCCGGGCTGAGCCCGGCCATCACGAAGACCACGTCGCCCTTGCCGACGGCGGCGCCCTGCCAGTGTTCGGCGATGGCGGCCAGGTTGGCGTCGTTCTCGATGATCACCGGGCAGCGGAAGGAGCGGCGCAGCCGGGCGCCGAGGTCCAGGCCGGTCCATCCCGGCATCGCGGTGCCGAGTCGGATGGTGCCCTCGCGGTCCACGATGCCGGGGCTGCCGACGGCGACCGCCCAGAGGCTGTCGCGGGCGACGCCGGTGCCGCGCAGGATCTCGGCGACGATCGCGCGCACCGCGCCGAGCCGCTCGTCGGCGTCCAGGGCCTCGTCGACCCTTCTGGCCGCGGTGCCGAGCAGCTGGCCGGTCAGGTCGGCGACCACCACCCGGATGCCGTGCACGCCGATCTCGATGCCCAGCACATGTCCGGCTTCGGCGCGGAAGCGGAACCAGCGGGCCGGGCGGCCGCGTTGCCGGGTGCCCGGCGGCGCCTTGGCGGGGGTGTGGTCGACCTCGGCGACCAGGCCGGACTCGATCAGGCCCTCGACCACCCCCTCGACGGTCGGCCGGGACAGGCCGGTGTCGCCGACGAGTTGGGTGAGCGTGACCGGCCGGCCGCCTCGCAGCGTGCGCAGCGTGACCGCCGCGTTGATCCGTCGCAGCAGGGAGGAGTCCCCCACGGTGAGCCGACCTGCCAAGTCCCTGCCCTTCCGCGTACGCGCGACAGCTCTGGCGCGCGGTGCCGTGCGCGCAGACCCCCGACCGTCCCGCGAGCATCCGCCGACCGGACGGCGCGACACGGGGTTACGGCGCCGGAGGGCGTGAGCCGGATGCTACTCGCCGGTCACCGCTCTGGCGAGCATTTCCCCAGCTCATAGTGGCTTCGGTATCGAAACGGTACATACCGGGTGAGGGTCGGGTGTGCATCTTGGGCGAGCGGGTCGGGCCCGGCCGGGCCACCTGCCGCAGCGGTAAGGTCTGTTCACTTGCCGCTGTGAGCAGAGGGGAGCGCCATGTCCGGTGCCACCGCAACCACCGGGGCCGGTGAGGCCTTCGTGTTGGAGCAGACCAGCCTCGGCCCCGTCCCGTTCGTGCCGGAGATCCGGTTGCACCAGGCTGAGGAGGCCATCGAACTCTGGGAGCGGACCGAGGCGGCGAAGGGCGAGGCCGGACTGCCGCCCCCGTTCTGGGCGTTCGCGTGGGCCGGGGGAGTCGCGGTCGCCCGCTATGTGCTTGACCACCCGGAGGCGGTGGCGGGCACGCGGGTGCTGGATGTTGCCGCCGGTTCGGGCGTGGTCGCCATCGCGGCGGCCCTGAGCGGGGCAACCTCGGTGCGGGCCGCGGAGATCGACGACTACGCGGTGGCCGCCGTCGCGCTGAACGCCGAGGCGAACGGCGTCACGGTCACCGCCGAGTGTGCCGACCTGCTGGACGGTGACGGTGCGGGCGCCGACGTGGTGCTGGCCGGGGACGTGTTCTACGAGCGTGCGATGGCCGCCCGCTTCCTGCCGTTCCTGGAGCGCGCGCACGCCCGGGGAGCGCTGGTGCTGGTCGGCGACCCGGGCCGGGCGTATCTGCCCAGGGAACGGTTCCGGGCCCTCGCCGCCTACGAGGTGCCGGTGATGGCGGACCTGGAGGACCGGGCGGTGAAGAGGACCACGGTGTGGCGGCTCGACGGGGCGCCCGCGGTGCCCGCGCAGGACCACTGAACCCACCTGCCGGCAAAGGACGCACCTGATGTCGAAGAACTCATTCGACGGCAAAGGGAGTTCGGCTTTCCAGGAGGGTCGCGTCCGCTGGGTCGGCGGTATGGCCCGACGGCATCACGAGCCGCCGCGCCGCCCCGGGCGGGGGAGTGGCGACGGGGCCGGTTCCGCGCTGCGCCCGGGGCGGGCGGGCGTCCGGGGGCCTGCCGCCGGCGGCGCGGGAACCGTCCGCCTTCACAGCTGGTCGTAGATGGCGACGAGCCGGCGCAGTACGTCGGTGGTGGTGCCCAGGGCTTCGTCGTCGTGGTGGGCGAGTGCGGTGTGCAGGGCCTGGAGCAGGCCGTCCTGGCGTTCCCGGTGGCGGGCGCGGCCGGCGTCGGTGAGGGCGACCAGGGTTGACCGCTTGTCGTCCGGCCGGCGTTCGCGGGTGACGTAGCCGGCCGCGACGAGTCCGTTGACCAGTTGGGTGGTGGCGGCTCCGGTGGTCTCGGTGCCGGCGGCCAGTTGGTTGATCGAGAGCGGGCCGGTTTCGGCGAGCACCCGTAGTGCGCGGGCGTGGGTGAGTGAGAGCGCGCCGGGGGTGCGGGTGGCGCGTCCGCGCAGACGCGCATCGGCGGCGCTGAGGCTGTAGGCGGCGCGGGCGAGTTGGTCCAGGGCCTGCTCGCGGGCTGTGGCGGCCGAGGGTTGGGTCATCTGCGGCTCTCCCGTCGGATGGATCAGTGGTGGTGGGTCCGGTATCGGCGCGGGTTCGTGCGGGTTGACAACGAGCTTAGCCTAAGTACTTATTGATTAAGTACTTAGCGAACTGCTGAGTGCCGGAGTGCGTCGGACGTACTCCGCACACCCCATGAGAGGACGGCTGCCGTGACCGTTCGTTCGACCGGCCAGAGCTGGGCCCTGGACATCGCGCTCGCCCAGGGCGGCTTCGACGCGCTGCACCCCGAAGCCAAGGGCACCCTTGAGCAGCTCGGCCACGACCACACGGACTTCGACAAGGTCTTCGCCCTGGTCAAGAGCGGTGCCATGCTTCCCAAGGCGTGGGCCACCGTGGCCGGGCAGGCCGAGGAGCGCGCCGCGCACCATGAGCGGGGAGGCTTCGCGCAGACGGCCGCCGACCTGTACGTCCGGGCCGCGGTGATGTGGGGCCGGGCCCAGTACTCGGTCTTCGACGCGTCCGACCCGCGCAAGGCCGCGATGCGCGAGCACGCCAACCACTGCGTCGAGCGGCTCGGCGCCCTGCGTGGCGGACGGGTCCGCCGAGTGGTCCTCGACTTCGAGGGCGGCCGCATCCACGGACTGCTGCACCTCCCGGCGGGGGAGGTCAAGGGCGCGCCGGCGGTCATTCTCGGCCCCGGGATGGACATGATCAAGGAGGACTACATCTACGCCGCGGAGCGCTACTACACCTCGCGCGGCATGGTCGCGCTCTCGATCGAGGGTCCGGGGCAGGGCGAGAGCCGAGCGAACGGCCTTGCCGTCGACCTGGCCAACTACGAGCGCGCGATCGGCCGTTACCTCGACCACCTGGTCGCCCTGCCTGAGGTCGATCCGGCCCGGATCGGCATGTTCGGCATCAGCATGAGCGGATACTGGGGTTCGCGGGCGGCCGCCACCGACCGGCGCCTGGCGGCACTGGCCGCCTTCGAGGCGGTGACCGGCGACTTCCGGACCATCTTCGAGGGGGCGCAGCCGACCTTCAAGAACAACTACATGTACATGGCCGGCTACACCGACGAGCAGGCCTTCGACCGCGACCTCGCTGAGCGGATGCCGCTCGGCGACCTGGTCGGGAGCATCGAGTGCCCGGTCCTGTACGGCATCGGTGAGTTCGATGAGCTCACCCCGCTGGAGCAGGCGATCGAGAGCTTCGAGCGGATCGCCGCCCCGAAGGAACTGCGGGTCTACGAGAACGAGTTCCACCCGCTGGGCGGGGTGGCCGCCGAGGTCTTCCGCTTCGGCGCGGAGTGGCTGGAGCGGGCGCTGAACGGCGAGTTCGCCGAGACGGGCCGGGACGTGCGTCACTACGTCCACCGCGACGGACGCACCACCGACCACACCGCCGACCCTGCCTGGTGGCTCGGCACGGTCCCCGCCCGGATCGCCGATGCCCGGAACGGACACGGCGGCGCCCGAGGGTGAGGCGCCGGGCCCGTGCGGGGCGTCCGCGGCCGGAGCGTTCCTGTGTGGCCGGCCGGCCGGGCGTGGCGGCAAGGGCGGGTCCGTCCTGCCGGGACCGGGCACCGTCCTGCCGGGACCGGGCATCGGGCTGCCGGCGGCGCCCTGTCAGGGGGCGAAGGGACCCTCCTCGACGAAGCGCTGGAGGAGGCGGGCGAACGTCCGTGCCTCCTCGGCCGGCCAGGCGTCGAGGGAGGCCTCGATCCGGGTGGCCAGCCGCTGCCGGGTGGTCCGTACGATGCGGTGGCCCTGCTCGGTCAGGACGAGCAGGGTGGCGCGACGGTCGGCGGGGTCGGGTTCGCGCCGCAGCAGACCGGCCTGTTCGAGGCGGTCGGCGCGCCGGGTCACGTTGGAGCGGTCGAGACCGGCTTCACGGGCGAGGTCGGCGGCACTGATGGGTCCGGTGCGGGCCAGGCCGCTGAGGACCGGGTAAGTGAGCTCGTCGACCGCCTCGCCCAGGCCCTCGGTCAGCTGGTGGTAGAGGCGGGCGCGCGTGGTCCGCCTCAGGAGTAGCCCCAGTGCGTCGGCGATCTCGTGTCCCGTGTCGTTCAGTCCTGCGTCATTGGTAGCCACGTCTCCAGAATAGCGTGCAACGCGCACGCACCCGAGTGATACGCTCCTCTAGAAGCGTGCATGAGGCACGCATCTCGCCGCATGAACGGAGAAACACCATGTCCCGTACCGACATCGCGACCGCGCTGACCGACCTGCTCTTCAACCCCGCGCTGGATCTGCACCAGGCCGCGGACCGGCACTTCGCCCCGGACTACCGTCAGCGCACCGATGGCCGCTGGGACGACCGCGCCGGGTTCCTCACCCACATCGACCACCTGCGCCAGGTGGTGGCCGGCGGCTCCATCACCGTGCACGAGGAGCTCGTCGACGGTGACCGGTACGCGGACCGGCACACCGTCGACGTGACGAAGACCGACGGGTCCACCGTGCGCATGGAGGTCTACCTCTTCGGGGAGTTCGCGCCCGACGGACGCTTCCGCCGGATCGAGGAGACCACGCTCATGCTCGCCGGTGCCGAGGCCGACCGGAACCTCGGCAGCGCCCGCTGACCCGTCCCCGCCGTCCGCCGTCCGCTCGGAACTCCGCTCGGAACTCCGGGCGGACGGCGGACGCGGAACTGCCGATGGCCCCGATGGCGTGAGTGCAAGGAGAAGTCCCTGTGACGTCACGGAGGAAGGTCTGATGCAGAAATCCTCACAAGTCCGACCCGTCCGGCGGAAGTTCCTCGCCGTTGGGGCCGCGGCGGCTCTCACCGCGGTCGTCTCCACGGGCGGCGGAGCGGAGGCGGCGCCGCGGGACGCGGACGGGATCGCGGGGCGCCTGCGCGAGCTCGAACTCGAACACGCCGCCCGGCTCGGGGTGTTCGCCCGCAACGAGGCCACCGGCGAGACCGTCGAGTACCGCGCGGACGAGCGCTTCCCGATCTGCTCGGTGTGGAAGCCGCTCGCCGCCGCGGCGCTGCTGCGGGACTTCGCCCAGAGCGGGGACCACCTCGCCAGGCGCATCCGGTACACCGAGAAGGACGTCACCGACTCGGGCTACGCGCCGGTCACCGGCCGGCCGGAGCACCTCGCTGACGGCATGACCGTCGCCGACCTGTGCGCCGCCGCGATCAGCTACAGCGACAACGCCGCGGGAAACCTGCTGCTGCGCGAACTCGGCGGTCCCACCGCGATCACCAGGTTCTGTCGGACCGTCGGCGACACGACGACCAGGCTCGACCGCTGGGAACCCGAGCTGGACTCGGCCGAGCCGTGGCGGGTCGAGGACACCACCAGCCCGCGCGCCATCGGTCGGACCTACGCGAGCCTGACGCTCGGCGACGCCCTCGCGGCCCGCTCCAGGGACCGGCTGACCGGATGGCTGCTGGCCAACACGACCGGCGGGCAGCGCTTGCGGGCCGGTCTGCCCGCCGACTGGGCGCTGGCGGACAAGACCGGTGCCGGGAAGTACGGCACCAACAACGACGTGGGCATCGCCTGGCCGCAGGACCGGGCCCCGATCCTGCTCTGCGTACTGACGACCAGGCACGTGGCCGACGCACCGGCTGACGACCTGCTGGTCGCCAAGGCGGCGGAGCTGCTGGCGGGAGCACTGGTCTGACGCAGGCCGAGCCGGAAGCCGTTCGCCCTCCCGCGGTAAGAACGGCGGGAGGGCGAACGGCGCAGATCGGCGGGCCGTCAGAAATCGATCCGGTGCCCGGCGGTGAACGCCGCCGCGTCCCAGGTGCCGCCGAGGGCGGGCGCGAGCGAGATCCGGGCGGAGTGCTGGAAGGGGGTTTCGGGGCTGCCGGTGATGCCCTCGGGGAGTACGCCGAGCAGCGGCGCGCCGGCCGAGGCCGGCAGGTCGGCGAGGTTGCAGCAGGAGGCCAGGTCCGGCTCGGCGGGCCAGCACCCGACCACCACACCGGCCAGGTCCAGGCGGCGGGCGCGCAGTGCCTCGGCGCTGAGCGCGGTGACGTTCAGGGTGCCGAGTCCGGCCGCCGCGACCAGCAACACCGCGGGCCGCAGGCCGAGTTCGGCCGTGGCGAGGGCCATGTCGGCGAGTGTGTGGCCCTCCTCGTCGTAGCGGACGAGCAGGCCGCCCGCGCCCTCGACGAGCACCAGGTCGTACTGTTCGGCGAGTTCGACCACGGTCTCGGCCACCCGCTTGGGGCCGACCGTGGGCAGCCCGGACCGCCGGGCGGCGGTGTCGGGTGCCAACGGCTCGGGGTAACGGGCGAGTTCGACCCGGTGGACGGGGCCCGCCAGGCGGCAGACCTCGTCCACGTCGCCGGCCTCGTCCGGGCCGACCCCGGTCTGGCCCGGCTTGAGCACCGCCACGGTGCGTCCGGCGGCCAGCGCCAGCGCCGCGACGGCCGCGGTGGCGACGGTCTTCCCGACCTCGGTGCCGGTGCCGGTGACGAACAGGACGCCGTCGATGCCGCTCATGCCGCTGCTCTCCGTGCTCTCCGTGCTCTCCGTGCCGTTGGCCGCCTCGTCGCCGTTCATCCCGCCACCGCCGCGGCGGTCACTGCGGCGCCGATCCGCGCCAGGTCCTCGTCCCCGGTGATGTACGGGGGCATGGTGTAGATCAGGTCGCGGAACGGCCGCAGCCAGACGCCCTCGCGGACGGCGGCCTCGGTGGCCGCGGCCATGTCGACCGGGTGGTCCAGCTGCACCACGCCGATCGCGCCGAGCACCCGCACGTCGCGTACGCCGGGTACCCCGGCCGCGCCCGCGAGCGAGTCCCGCAGGCCGGTCTCGATCCGCTTGACCTCCTGCTGCCAGTCCTGACGCAGCAGCAGGTCGATCGAGGCGTTCGCGACGGCGGCGGCCAGCGGATTGCCCATGAAGGTAGGTCCGTGGGCCAGCACCGGCACCTCGCCCCTGCTGATGCCGTTCGCGACCTCGCCGGTGCACAGGGTGGCGGCCAGGGTCAGGTAGCCGCCGGTGATGGCCTTGCCCAGGCACATCACATCGGGGGAGATCCCGGCGTGCTCGGCGGCGAACAGCGCGCCGGTGCGGCCGAAGCCGGTGGCGATCTCGTCGAAGACCAGCAGAACGCCGTGCCGGTCGCACAGTTCGCGCAGCAGCCGCAAGTACTCGGGGGAGTGGAAGCGCATCCCGCCCGCGCCCTGGACCACCGGTTCCACGATCACCGCGGCCAGCTCGTCGGCCTCACGCTCGATCAGCTCGGCCAGCTCGGCCGCGTAGCCGGCGTCCAGCGGGGCGTCGAAGCCGGCCGGGGGCTCGCCGACGAACAGCTGGCGCGGCAGCACCCCGCCCCACAGCTGGTGCATCCCGCCCTCGGGGTCGCAGACCGACATGGGGTGGAAGGTGTCGCCGTGGTAGCCGCCGCGCCAGGTGAGCAGCCGCCGCTTCTCCGGACGGCCGATCGACTGCCAGTACTGCAGGCACATCTTCATCGCGACCTCGACGGACACCGAGCCCGAGTCGGCCAGGAAGACGTGCTGCAGCGGTTCGGGAGTGATCTCGACCAGCCTGGCGGCCAGCCGGACGGCGGGCTCGTGGGTGAGCCCGCCGAACATCACATGGCTCATCCGGCCGAGCTGGTCGCGGACGGCCTGGTCCAGCTCGGGGTGGCCGTAGCCGTGGATCGCGGCCCACCAGGAGGACATGCCGTCGACCAACTCGCGGTGCCCGCCCGCCGGTTCGGCGAGCCGCAGCCGTACCCCGGAGGCGGACTCGACGACGTACGGGGTGGCCTTGCCGGGCATCGGCGAGTACGGGTGCCAGACGTGCGCCCGATCCAGCGCGACGAGCCGGTCGACCGGGAGAGGGGTGCCGGGGGAGAAGGGTGCCATGGTCGTGCGGCCTCAGGCGTTCGGCGCCAGCTCGGTACCGGCACCGCGGCGCCGCACCCGGACCAGGTCGGTGCGGGCCTCGTCCGCGCTGCCGGCCACCGTGTCGGCCGCGGTGTCGGTGGCGACGTCGGCGGTGGCGTCGCCGCACGGGTGGCAACCGCCGCCCGAACCGCAGGAGCCCGCACCCGCCACGTCGGCCCGGTGCCGGGGCATGGTCGCCTCGTCGGCGCCCTCGACCACGAAGCCGGCGTCCTTGATCATGTCCAGGTCGGCCTGTCCGGCCTGCCCCTCGCTGGTCAGGTAGTCACCAAGGAAGATCGAGTTGGCGATGTGCAGACCGAGCGGCTGCAGCGTGCGCAGGTGCACCTCGCGGCCGCCGGCGATCCGGACCTCGACGTCCGGGCAGACGAAGCGGACCATGGCGAGGATCCGCAGGCAGCGCTGCGGGGTGAGGTTCCACGTCTTGGCCAGCGGGGTGCCCTCGAACGGGATCAGGAAGTTGACCGGCACCGAGTCCGAACCCAGCTCGCGCAGCGCGAAGACCACGTCCACCAGGTCCTCGTCACTCTCGCCCATGCCCGCGATCAGACCGGAGCAGGCCGAGAGACCGGCGCCGTGCGCCTTCTGGACGGTGTCCACCCGGTCGGCATAGGTGTGGGTGGTGGCGATGTCGCCGTAGGTGCCCTCGGAGGTGTTCAGGTTGTGGTTGTACGCGTCCGCACCGGCCGCGCGCAGCCGTTCGGCCTGGTTGTCGGAGAGCAGCCCGAGGCAGACGCAGACCTCGACGTTCTCGTTGGCCTCCTTGACCGCGGAGATGGTGTCGGCGACCCGCTCGATGTCACGGTCCGTCGGACCGCGCCCGCTGGCCACCAGGCAGACCCGCTTCGCACCACCGGCCAGCCCGGCGGCGGCGGCCTCGGCGGCCTGCTCCGGCTTCAGCCAGGTGTACTTGAGGATCTCGGACTTGGAGCCGAGCCGCTGTGAACAGTAGCTGCAGTCCTCCGGGCAGAGCCCGCTCTTCATGTTCACCAGGTAGTTGAGCTTGACCCGGCGCCCGAACCACTGCCGGCGTACCCGGCCGGCTGCCGCGACCACGTCCAGCAGCTCGTCGTCGGTGGTGGAGAGAACTGCGAGCGCCTCGTCCCTGGTGGGGAGTTCCCGGCGCAGGCCCTTGGCGGTGAGGGTGTCGAGCAGATCCATGGTCTTGATCCTGCCCAAACAACCCGTGCTCGCGCTAGGGAGAACCCACCAAGATGGCCCATTGGGCGTGTGCGAGTTGTCACAATGCCGTGGTTCTTCGATCCCTGACGAAGAGGGCAGGTCGGTGGGGTCGGGGACGGTTGGTGTAGGTTGACGGGTGAAGTCAGCCGATTGAGGGTCCGTCTGCTTAGAATCTCCGCCATGACCACGCAGGGGGAGCGCGATCCGCATCCGGTAGGCCAGCAGGAGGGCAAGTCCGCCCACACCCATCGGGGCGCAGGGCGCCGTCCCGTACTGGTGTGGTGCGCGCTGGTGGTGGTGGCCGCCACGGGGGCGGGCTGGATCGCCACCAGTTCCAGCAAGGGCGACCTGATACCCGGCCTCGGCCGGACGAGTTCCGACGTCGGCAAGACGCTTCCGGTCGGCGGCGTGGCGTCCGGCGAGCCGTTGACGGAGGCCGAGGCCTTCACCGCGGACCACTACTTCCCGCCCCAGCGGCCGGTCGAGCAGGACGGCTACAAGGCCCGCCGGATCGCCGACCGGGAGGGCGACGACTGCGCCGAGACGCTCCAGGACCGCACCCACGACGTGCTCCGCGACACGGGCTGCCAGAGCTTCCTCGCGGTCGGCCTCAACGAGGCGGACCCGTCGGTGGTCACCAGCCTGACGGTGCTGCGGTTCGCCGACGAGGCGTCCGCCCGCAAGGCGCTGAACGCGTTGAAGGACACCCCGGACGCGATCACCTTCCTCACCCCGGAGACTGCGGACGGGCCCCCGCCCACGCCGTCCCTTTCGCCCTCGCCCAGTTCCTCGGCGGCCGGCCAGTCGCCGGGCCCGGGTGGGCAGCCGTCGCCGGCGCCGTCACAGAGCCAGCAGCCCACCGGGAGCCCGTCGAGCAATCCCGCCACCCCCAAGCCGCTGACGGACAGCCAGGTCGAGGTGGTCGGCCACTACCTGACCATCACCAGCTCCCGCTACGCCGACCTCCGCACCACCGGCAGCGCCACCCCGGACCCGGCCCTCGACCGGGCCACCCGGGCCGTCTCCTTCACGGCCGGCTCGACCTTCCTGTGGATGTGAGCCCCGCGCGGACGGGAGGACGCCGCCGGCCGGGCCGGTGCAACTGACGCGGGCCCCGCACGGTACCGCCGGTCGCGCGGCGTCCCGCGCGACCGGCCGCGCGGGTTCAGCCGCCCAGGCGGTCCACCGCGGTGACCCGCAGCACCGCCCGGCCCTCCTCGTCCGAGCCGTACAGGTCGACCTCGGCGCTGATGCCCCAGTCGTGGTCCCCGTTCGGGTCGTCGAAGATCTGCCGGACCCGCCAGGCGCCCTCGTCCTCGTCCTCCTCGATCAGGAGCATCTTGGGCCCGCGGGCGTTCGGCCCGGTACCGAGGTCGTCGTACTCCTCCCAGTACCCGTCCATCGCGTCCGCCCAGCGGTCCGCGTTCCAGCCGTACTCGCCGTCCAGCTCGCCGAGCCCGTCGTAGTGCTCCAGCGCGCAGAGCTCCACCCGGCGGAACATCTCGTTGCGCACCAGCACCCGGAAGGCGCGGGCGTTGGCGGTGACCGGGGCCGGCTTCTCGTCCAGCCTGACCTCGGCGGCCTCCAGCGTGGTCGGGTTGGCCAGCTGCTCCCACTCGTCCAGCAGGCTGGAGTCGACCTGGCGGACCAGCTCGCCGAGCCAGGCGATGACGTCCTTGAGGTCGTCGGTCTTGAGGTCGTCGGGGACGGTCTGCTCCAGCGCCTTGTAGGCCCCGGCCAGGTAGCGCAGCACGATGCCCTCGGTACGGGCGAGTTCGTAGAAGCCGACGTAGTCGGAGAAGGTCATCGCGCGCTCGTACAGGTCGCGGATCACCGACTTGGGCTGCAGCGGGTGGTCGCCGATCCACGGGTGCGCCCGGCGGTACACGTCGTAGGCGTGGCCGAGCAGCTCCTCCAGCGGCTTGGGGTAGGTGATCTCCTGCAGCCGCTCCATCCGCTCCTCGTACTCGATGCCGTCGCGCTTCATCTCGGCGACGGCCTCGCCGCGCGCCTTGTTCTCCTGCGAGGCGAGGATCTGGCGCGGGTCGTCGAGGGTCGCCTCCACCACCGAGACCACGTCCATCGCGTACGAGGGCGAGGCGGGGTCGAGGAGTTCGAAGGCGGCCAGGGCGAAGGTGGAGAGCGGCTGGTTGAGCGCGAAGTTCTCCTGCAGGTCCAGGGTGAGGCGGACGACCCGGCCCTCCGGGTCCGGCTCCGCCAGCCGCTCGACCACGCCGCCCTCCAGCAGGGAGCGGTAGATGGCGACGGCGCTGCGGATGTGCCGGCGCTGCGCCGCGCGGTCCTCGTGGTTGTCGGTGAGCAGCTTGCGCATCGCCTCGAAGGCGTTGCCCGGGCGGCCGATCACCGAGAGCAGCATGGCGTGGCTGACCTTGAACCGGGAGACCAGCGGCTCCGGATCGGCGGCGATCAGGCGCTCGAAGGTCTGCTCACTCCAGCCGACGAAACCTTCCGGCGCCTTCTTGCGCACCACCTTGCGGCGCTTCTTGGGGTCGTCGCCGGCCTTGGCGAGCAGCTTCTCGTTCTCCACCTCGTGCTCGGGCGCCTGGGCGACGACCTGGCCGACGGTGTCGAAGCCGGCCCGGCCGGCCCGGCCGGCGATCTGGTGGAACTCCCGGGCGCGCAGCACCCGGACCCGCTGGCCGTCGTACTTGGACAGCGCGGTGAACAGTACGGTGCGGATCGGCACGTTGACGCCGACGCCGAGGGTGTCGGTACCGCAGATGACCTTCAACAGGCCTGCCTGGGCGAGCCGTTCGACCAGGCGGCGGTACTTGGGCAGCATGCCCGCGTGGTGCACGCCGATACCGTGCCGGACGTAACGGGACAGATTGCGGCCGAACTTGGTGGTGAAGCGGAAGTTGCCGATCAGCGCGGCAATGGCGTCCTTCTCCGCCTTGGAGCACATGTTGATGCTCATCAGCGACTGCGCCCGCTCGACCGCCTCCTTCTGCGTGAAGTGCACCACGTAGACCGGCGCCTGACCGGTCTTCAGCAGTTCCTCCAGGGTGTCGTGCAGGGTGGTGCGGCGGTACTCGTAGAACAGCGGCACCGGGCGGGTGGCGGAGCGCACCACCGTGGTCGCGCGGCCGGTACGGCGGGCCAGGTCCTCCTCGAAGCGGCGCACGTCGCCGAGGGTCGCGGAGATCAGCAGGAACTGCGCCTGCGGGAGCTCCAGGATCGGGATCTGCCAGGCCCAGCCGCGGTCCGGCTCGGCGTAGAAGTGGAACTCGTCCATCACGACCTGGCCGATGTCGGCCCGCTCGCCGTCGCGCAGCGCGATCTGCGCCAGCACCTCGGCGGTGCAGCAGATGATCGGCGCGGTCGGGTTGACGCTGGCGTCGCCGGTCATCATGCCGACCTGCTCGGTGCCGAACATCTTCACCAGGTCGAAGAACTTCTCCGACACCAGCGCCTTGATCGGCGCGGTGTAGAAGGTGCGCTTGCCCTCGGCCAGCGCGGCGAAGTGCGCGCCCGCCGCGACCAGGCTCTTGCCCGAGCCGGTCGGGGTCGCCAGGATCACGTTGTTCCCGGAGACCAGCTCGATCAGGGCCTCCTCCTGGGCCGGGTAGAGGGTGATGCCCCGCTCCTGCGCCCACTCGACGAAGGTCTCGTACAGGGCATCGGGGGTGGCAGGGCTCGGCATCAGGTCCAGGAGGGTCACATCGCTATCTTGCCTGCTGGTGATCCTCCCGGGCAAAGCGCTGGGTGCAGCCGGCCAGCAGGAGCAGGGCGGCCCGGCTCGGGCTGTCCGGCTCCACGGTGTAGGCGATCAGTGCCTGGTCGGGGTCGTCGGGCAGTCGCAGCGTCTCGTACGCCAGTTCGAGACGGCCGGCCGCGGGGTGCCGGAACACGTATCCGCCACGGGTCTTGTCCCTGACCTCCTGCCCCGCCCAGAGCCGGGCGAAGTCCCGGCTGCCGATGCTCAGCTCGCCGATCAGCGCCGACAGGCCCGCATCGCCGGGGTGGCGGCCGGCGTCCAGGCGCAGGTAGGCGACCACGTCGCGGGCCTTGCCCTCCCAGTCCTCGTACAGCTCGCGGGCGGCCTCGTCCAGGAAGACCAGCCGGGCCAGCTCGCGGCGGTCCGGCTGCAGCGCGCCGAAGTCGGTGATCAGCGCCGCCGCCAGCCGGTTCCAGGCCAGCACCCGGGTGCCGAGCCCGACCACGTACGCCGGGACGTCGGCCATCGAGTCCAGCAGCCGCTGCAGCCCGGGCAGCACCCGCTGCGGCGGGCGCGGCACCCCGTCCGGCCGGTGCGGTCGGGCCAGGTTGCCCAGGTGCAGGCGCTCGTCCGGGTCCAACCGCAGCGCCCGGGCCACGGCGTCCAGCACCGCCTGCGAGACATGCTCGGTCCGGCCCTGCTCCAGGCGTACGTAGTAGTCCACGCTGACGCCCGCCACCTGTGCCAGCTCCTCTCGGCGCAGCCCCGGCACCCGGCGCCGCCCGCCGTACGGCGGCAGCCCGATCTCCTCGGGACGCAGCCTGGCCCGGCGCGACCGGAGGAACTCGCCCAGCTCTGCTCGTCGGTCCATGCGGACCATCATCGCGGACGGCGCCCTGCCCAGCCTGGTCCTGCCGGACCCAGGTAAAGCGCGGACCTGGAACGGCCGATCCGGCAGGAGCAGGCTCGTCGTCGTCAGCACAACGAACGTGAGAGAGCGACATGACCACAACCTCCCCCGTGCCTTTCGGCAGCACCGATATGACGATCAGTCGGATCGGCTTCGGTGCCTGGGCGCTCGGCGGCGCCGACTGGCGCTACAGCTGGGGCGCGCAGGATGACGGCGACTCGATCGCCGCCGTCCACCGCGCCGTCGACCTCGGGATCAACTGGATCGACACCGCCGCCGTCTACGGTCTCGGCCACTCCGAGGAGGTCGTCGGCCGGGCGCTGGCGAAGCTGCCGGAGAGCCGCCGCCCGTACGTGTTCACCAAGTGCGGCCTGGTCTGGGACGAGAGTGACCGGCTCGCCCCGCCGCGCAAGATCATGACCCCCGCGAGCGTCCGCCGCGAACTGGAGGACTCGCTGCGCCGGCTCGGCGTCGAACGGCTCGACCTGTACCAGGTGCACTGGCCCGGTGACGGCCAAGTGCTGGAGTGGGGCAACGAGGGCGGCGCCGACCAGGGCGGCGGAACCCGGTTGGAGGAGTACTGGCAGCTGATGGCCGACCTGAAGGCCGAGGGCAAGGTCCGCGCCATCGGGCTGTCCAACCACGGCCCCGAGCAGCTCGCCGTCGCCGAGAAGATCGCCCACGTCGACTCGATCCAGCCGCAGTTCTCCCTGCTCAGCCGGGACGCGGCGGCCGAACTGCACTGGGCGGCCGACCACCGCACGGCCGGCATCGTCTACCAGCCGCTCGGCTCCGGACTGCTCACCGGCGCCTTCTCCGCCGAGCGCGTCGCCGCCCTGGACGCGGCCGACTGGCGGCGCACCCACCCCGACTTCACCACCCACCTGGACCGCAACCTCGCCCTGGTCGAGGCGCTGCGCCCGATCGCGCGGCGGCACGGCAGCACCGTCCCGGCCGTCGCCATCGCCTGGACACTGGCCTGGCCCGGCGTCACCGGCGCCATCGTCGGCGCCCGCCGCCCCGGACAGCTGGACGACTGGGTCTCGGCGGCCGCCCTGCACCTGACCGCTGACGACCTGTCGGAGATCGCGACTAGCCTTGATCACACCGGGGCCGGCACCGGCCCCGCCCACCCGAAGGAGAGCACCGAATGATCCTGATCGCCGAGCTGACCGCCGCACCCGGCCGGGAGGACCGCCTGCGCACCATGCTGGAAGGCATGATCGAGCCCTCCCTGGACGAGCCCGGCTGCCTCGGCTACCAGCTGCTGGTCGACCCGAACCGCCCCGAGCGAATGGTGGTCCTGGAGGAGTGGCGGGACGAGGAGGCGCTCCAGGAGCACTTCGCCACCCCGCACTTCCAGCACGCCAGCGAGGTGATGGACGAGGTCCTCGTCGAGCCGGCCGTGCTGCGCCGGGCGACCTGGCTGGAGAACTGAGGGCACCGGGTTCCGCGACGGAATGAAAGAGGCTTCCCGGCGTTACAGCGTGGCACTACACCTGGCGCCGGGAAGCTCCTAGTCTCAACGGTCTAGAGCACCTTCGTCGAAGGAGTGGACTGATGAGCCGAGTCGTTCGAGCAGCCCTCTTCCAGGCCGCCTGGACGGGTGACTCGGAGACGATGATCGCGGCCGCCGAGCGGGCCGCCCGGGACGCGGCCGCACAGGGCGCCCAGATCATCGGCTTCCAGGAGGTCTTCAACGCCCCGTACTTCTGCCAGGTGCAGGAGCCGGAGCACTACCGCTGGGCCGAGCCCGTCCCCGACGGCCCGACCGTACGGCGGATGCGGGAGATCGCCCGCGAGCTGGGGATGGTGATCGTCGTCCCGGTGTACGAGGTCGAGCAGGCCGGCTTCTACTACAACACCGCCGCCGTGATCGACGCCGACGGCTCCTACCTCGGCAAGTACCGCAAGCACCACATCCCGCAGGTCAAGGGCTTCTGGGAGAAGTACTACTTCAAGCCCGGCAACCTCGGCTGGCCGGTCTTCGAGACCGCCGTCGGCAAGGTCGGCGTCTACATCTGCTACGACCGGCACTTCCCCGAGGGCTGGCGGGCGCTCGGCCTCGGCGGCGCCGAGATCGTCTACAACCCCTCCGCGACCAGTCGGAGCCTGTCCGCCTACCTCTGGCAGCTGGAACAGCCCGCCGCCGCCGTCGCCAACGAGTACTACGTCGCGGCGATCAACCGGGTCGGCGTGGAGGAGTACGGGGACAACGACTTCTACGGCACCTCCTACTTCGTCGACCCGCGCGGCCAGTTCGTCGGCGAGATCGCCTCCGACAAGGACGAGGAACTCGTGGTCCGCGACCTCGACCTGGGCCTGATCGATCAAGTCCGCCAGCAGTGGGCGTTCTACCGTGACCGGCGCCCGGACGCCTACGGCCCGCTCACCCAGGCCTGAGAGGACGGACGTGAACCGCACCGTGATCCGCGGCGGCCTGGTGGTCACCGCCGCCGAGGAGATGCACGCCGACGTGCTGATCGAGGGCGAGAAGGTGGTCGCGCTGGCCGCCTACGGCAGCGCGGCCGCCGAGAGCTGGACGGCCGAGAAGGTGCTCGACGCCCGAGGGCTGTACGTCATCCCCGGCGGCGTGGACGCCCACACCCACATGGAGCTGCCGTTCGGCGGCACCTTCGCCTCCGACACCTTCGAGACCGGCACCCGGGCCGCCGCCTGGGGCGGCACCACCACCATCGTGGACTTCGCCGTCCAGTCGGTCGGCTCCTCGCTGCGCGAGGGCCTGGACGCCTGGCACGAGAAGGCCCAGGGCAACTGCGCGATCGACTACGGCTTCCACATGATCCTCGCCGATGTCACCGAGCACAGCCTCAAGGAGATGGACCTGCTGGTCGCCGAGGGCGTGACCTCGTTCAAGCTCTTCATGGCCTATCCCGGAGTGTTCTACAGCGACGACGGCAAGATCCTGCGCGCCATGCAGCGCGGCGCAGGCAACGGCGGCCTGATCATGATGCACGCCGAGAACGGCATCGCCATCGACGTACTGGTGGAACAGGCCCTCGCGGCGGGCAGGACCGACCCGCGCCACCACGGTGAGGTCCGGCGCGAGATCCTGGAGGCCGAGGCCACCCACCGCGCCGTCAAGCTGGCCCAGGTGGCAGGCGCCCCGCTCTACGTGGTGCACGTCTCCGCCGCCTCGGCCGTCGACGAACTCGCCGCCGCCCGCCGCCAGGGCCTCGACGTGTTCGGCGAGACCTGCCCGCAGTACCTCTTCCTGTCCACCGACAACCTGGCCGAACCCGGCTTCGAGGGCGCCAAGTACGTCTGCTCCACCCCGCTGCGCCCGCGCGAGCACCAGGACGCGCTGTGGCGGGCGCTGCGGACCGGTGACCTCCAGGTGGTCTCCACCGACCACTGCCCGTTCTGCTTCGCCGGCCAGAAGGAGCTCGGCCGCGGCGACTTCTCCAAGATCCCCAACGGTCTGCCGGGAGTGGAGAACCGGATGGACCTGCTGCACCAGGCCGTGGTGGAGGGCCGGATCTCCCGCCGCCGCTGGATCGAGATCGCCTGTGCCGCTCCCGCCCGGATGTTCGGGCTCTACCCGCGCAAGGGCACCATCGCCCCCGGCGCCGACGCCGACGTCGTCCTCTACGACCCCACGGTCCGGCAGACCCTCTCCGCCGCCACCCACCACATGAACGTCGACTACTCCGCGTACGAGGGGAAAGAGATCACCGGCAAGGTCCGCACCGTGCTCTCCCGGGGCACCGTCGTGATCGAGGCCGACGCCTACCTCGGCCGGGCCGGGCACGGACGGTTCCAGCCGCGCGCCACCTGTCAGTACCTCGCCTAAGGAGACCAGTGGACATCGGACTCGTGCTCCAGACCGACCCGCCCGCGCAACTGCTCATCGAGCGGATGAAGCGGGCCGAGGCGGCGGGCTTCACCCACGGCTGGACCTTCGACTCGGCGGTGCTCTGGCAGGAGCCCTTCGTCATCTACAGCCGGATCCTCGCCGAGACCAGCCGACTGATCGTCGGTCCGATGGTCACCAACCCCGCGACCCGCACCTGGGAGGTCACCGCCTCCCTGTTCGCCACCCTCAACGACATGTACGGCAACCGCACCGTCTGCGGCATCGGCCGCGGCGACTCCGCACAGCGGGTGGCAGGCCGCCGGCCCGCCACCCTGGAGCGGCTCTCGCAGGCCATGCACGCGATCAAGGAGCTCGCCGAGGGCCGCGAGGCCGAGGTGGACGGCACCGCGATCCAACTGCCGTGGGTCAGGCCCGGGGCCGAACTCCCCGTCTGGATGGGCGCATACGGCCCCAGGGCACTGGACCTGACCGGCCGTCAGGCGGACGGCTTCATCCTCCAGCTCGCCGACCCCTTCCTCACCGAGTGGATGGTCAAGGCCGTCCGGGACGCCGCCGCCGGGGTCGGCCGCGACCCCGCCTCGATCACCATCTGCGTCGCCGCCCCCGCCTACGTCACCGAGGACGACTCGCCCGCCGCGCTCGCCCACGCCCGTGAGCAGTGCCGCTGGTTCGGCGGCATGGTCGGCAACCACGTCGCCGACCTGGTCGCCCGCTACGGCGAGCACTCCGGCCTGGTCCCCGACGCCCTCACCGACTACATCAAGAACCGCCACGGCTACGACTACGCCCACCACGGCCGCGCCGGGAACCCCGACACCGCCTTCGTCCCCGACGAGATCGTCGACCGCTTCTGCCTGATCGGCCCGCCCGCCGCCCAAATCGACCGCCTCACCGAACTGCGCGCCCTCGGCGTCGACCAGTTCGCCGTCTACGCGATGCACGACGCGGTGGAGTCCACCATCGACGCGTACGGCACGAGCGTCATCCCCGAACTCGGCTGACACCCCTTCGTCGGGCGGCCCATCCGGTGCCGGGTGGGCCGCCCGACCGTCTGGACCGTCCCCTCCGCACGCGGTCGGCGCGACCCGGACGGCGTCCGCCGAGCAGCCCGTTCCCGACGGCTCCCCACCGCCCGGACGGTGCCGCCGCAGTACCGCGCTCCTTCGCAATCTCTCCGAGAGCCCGGTGTTCCGGCTCCCGGACGCCCCCGTACGAGACTCCGCGAACCGAGGTGGTCCCGATGTCCTCCGGCGCCCCCGAAACCCCCGACTCCTCGACGGTCCAGCGCACTCATCCCGACGGCCGGGTCTCCCTCGCCGACCACGTCGTCCTGGACGACGCCCGCTTCGCCAACCACGACCTGCTGCCCGTGCCGATGGAGCGGCGCAGGTGGGGTGTCTACAACTACCTCAGCCTGTGGGTGGGAATGGCGCACAACATCCCGTCGTGGACCCTGGCCTCGGGCCTGGTCGCGCTCGGCATGGACTGGAAGCAGGCCGTCCTCACCATCGCGCTGGGCAACCTGATCGTGCTGGCGCCGATGCTGCTCACCGGCCACGCGGGGACGAAGTACGGCATCCCGTTCCCGGTGTTCGCCCGCGCGTCGTTCGGGTTGCGCGGCGCGAACCTGCCCGCGATGCTGCGGGCCGCGGTGGCCTGCGCCTGGTTCGGTATCCAGACATGGCTCGGTGGGGAGGCCATCTTCCTGTTGGCCGGGAAGCTCCTCGGCCACGGCTGGCAGACCGCGACCCCGGTAGGCGGTTACCCCTGGACGCAGTGGCTCTCCTTCCTGCTCTTCTGGGCGCTGCAACTGCTGATCATCGCCCGCGGCATGGACACCCTGCGCCGCTTCGAGAACTGGGCCGCACCCGTCGTCCTGCTCGGCGCGTTCGGCCTGCTCGGGTGGATCACCAACAAGGCCGGCGGCCTCGGCCCGCTCCTCCGCCAACCCTCCAAGCTCGGGTGGGGACACGAGTTCTGGAAGGTCTTCTTCCCCGCGCTGATGGGCATGATCGGCTTCTGGTCGACCCTGTCGCTGAACATCTCCGACTTCACCCGCTTCGGCGGCAGCCAACGCGCCCAGATCCGCGGCCAGGCCCTCGGCCTGCCCACCACCATGACCCTCTTCGCCCTCCTCTCCGTCCTGGTCACCTCCGGCTCCCAAGCCGTCTACGGCACCCCCATCTGGGACCCCATCCAACTCGCCGCCAAACTCGACAACACCGCCGGCATCCTCATCGCCCTGCTCACCGTCCTGATCGCCACCATCTCGGTCAACATCGCCGCCAACGTCGTCTCCCCCGCCTACGACCTCGCCAACCTCTGGCCATGTCGCATCAACTTCCGCCGCGGCGCCCTCATCACCGGCCTGGTCGGCGTCCTCATCTTCCCGTGGAAGCTGATCTCCGACCCGCACGTCTACATCTACACCTGGCTCGGCGTGGTCGGCGGCCTGCTCGGCACCGTCGCCGGCGTCCTCATCGCCGACTACTGGCTCCTGCGCCGCACCCACCTCGACCTCGCCGCCCTCTACCGCCAGGAAGGCCGCTACTGGTACCACGGCGGCTGGAACTGGCGCGCCGTCACCGCCCTCCTCACCGGCGGCATCCTCGCCATCGGCGGCTCCCACGGCGGCCCCTTCCCGGCCAACGGCCTCATCCCCGCCCTCAAACGCCTCGCCGACTACGGCTGGGCCGTCGGCCTGACTTCAGCACTCGTCCTCCACCTCCTGCTCGGCACCAGGATCCGCACCAACCACTGACACCACAACGTCGCGCGTCGCCGCTCGTCGTCCGGTTCATGGCGCCACCCCAGCATGGCGCGCCGGCCGCGCCGACGGGGCGGGTAGAGGCGAGGGGGAGCGGCGATGTTCAGCGGCGATGGTGATCTCCGCACCTCTGAGCGCCTTCGTCGTGCGGAGTTGTTCCTCGGCAGCGACCGTTTCGGGGTACTCCTCCACTGGCCCGTCCTTTGACAGCAGGGGGAGGGCCGCAGTGCGAAAGCTTCCAATAACGTCTGACGTAACGTCAAAGTTCCTGTTTTGCTGCGAACTTGTGTGAAGGCCCCTTAAGCTCCCATTAACAATGGCGGCTTTCCGCCAGTCGCGAACTCCCTTACGAGGTCGGGCGGCAGGCCCAACTGGACGATGAGAGCAGGGATGACAACGAGAAGTGAACGAACGTCCGGTGCCGCACGCGGCCCGGATCGGCGCCGACCGGGGGTGCTTGGTCGCCGCACCGTGGGCGGCGCCGTGGCACTGGTCGTCGGGATCGGTGCTTGCTCGCTGGCGGCGGCCCCGTCGGCGTTTCCGCAGACAGGCGATGGGACGGTGACGGTCCGCGTGGTACGGGCCGTGGACGCGTCCGGGGTGTGGACACCCGCGCTGGAGCCGGGCATCGCGGGCGTGAAGGTGACGCTCACGGACGATGCCGGGGCCGGCGTCGAGGGTGTCACCGCGGCGGACGGCACGGTGACACTGGCACCCGCCGCGAGCAGGGCGACCGGCGGCAAGTACCGGGTGCAGGTGATCAATCCGAAGCCGGGTGTGCTCTTCCCGGCCTTCGCCTCGCGCCAGGGGCTGGACGGCGCGCCGAGCCAGCTGAGCAGCAACGAGGAGTTCGTCGACCTCTCCGGTGGCAAGAACGTGGCGTACACCACGGGACTGTGGAACCCGGGGGACTACTGCCAGAAGAACGCGCCGCTGGTGGCGGCCTGTCAGCCCGCCAACACCGAGGGCGGGGCCAAGCGCACGCTGGTCTCCTTCCCGTACGGCGCGCGTGGCCAGGAGGGCCCCGACGGCAACATCACCGCGACGAACCTCGCCACCAACGCCGACACCGGCACGCTGTTCGGCGTCGCCTGGAACAAGGCCGACAAGCGGCTCTTCTCTTCGGCGGTGGCCAAGCGCGGCACCGACTACGGCCCGGGCGGCGCGGGCGCGGTCTACGTCACCGACCTCGCGCAGAAGAAGACGACGCTCTTCACCACCGTGCCGAACGCGGGCAGCACCGTGCACGGGCCGGGGACGGACGACGCCTTCCTCGACGTGCCCGGCAAGGAGAGCCTGGGCGGCATCAAGATCACCGATGACGGCAAGGACCTCTTCGTCGTCAACCTCAACGACCGCAAGCTGTACCGCTACGACGCCACCGCGGCGACGGCCTCGGCGCCGAAGGCCGTCTACGCGATCCCGGACCCGGGCTGCCCGGCGGAGGGGGATTGGCGGCCGTTCGGTCTCGGTCTCCAGGACGGGACCGGGTTCCTCGGCGGTGTCTGTTCCGGCCAGTCCACGGGCAAGCTCACCGACGTGCGCGCCGTGGTCCTGCCGTTCGACCTCGCCACCGGGGCGTTCCAGAGGGCGGTGCTGGACCAGCCGCTGGACTACCCGCGTCAGTCGACGGTCGGCTCGGGTCCGTGCGACGGCGCGGGCTGGTTCCCGTGGACCAGCACGTACCCGACCACGCAGAACGGCAAGGCGTGCGGCCACGCCACCATGGCCAACCCCGAGCCGGAGTTGGGCGAGATCCTCTTCGAGACCGACGGCTCGATGCTGCTCGCCTTCCGCGACCGCTTCGCCGACCGAGAGCCGGGCGCCCCCGCGCCGGGCTCCGTCTTCAACGTCATGTCCGGCGGTGACCTCAACAAGGCCTGCCCGGCGAACGGCATGTACGTGATGGACACCAACAACGGCTGTGGGATGTCCGCCCGGGGCGCCCGGTTCTTCAACACCGCTTGGGCTGCGGTGGGTCACAACAACACGGCGTTCGCCGGAATGGCGCTCTCCAAGGTCGAGAGCACCATCGCGGTCTCCGCCTTCGACCCCGACCACACCCCCGTCGGCTACGGCACGTCGTTCCTCGAGCGCAAGGACGGCAGGCAGGACCCGCAGTTCGGCCTGCGGCTGACCCCGAAGGGGACCACCGCCCCCTTCGGCAAGGGCGCCTCGATGGGTGACCTCGAGGTGCTCTGCGACCAGGCGCCGCTGCAGATCGGCAACCGGGTCTGGTACGACCCCGAGCGCAAGGGCATCCAGGGCCCCGGGCAGCGGCCGGTCCCGGGGGCGACCGTCCACCTGTACGACGAGTCGGGGAAGATCGTCGGCACGACGAAGACGACGGAGCGCGGCGAGTACTACTTCGACGACTCCGACGTCAACGGCGGCCTGAAGCCCAGGACGAAGTACACCATCCGGATCGACAACCCGGCGGACTACGCCAAGGGCGGCCCGCTGTACCAGTGGGTTCCCACCGACCACGATGTCGGCGACAACCACTTCATCGACTCCAAGGGCGTCGTCCCGTCCGGCGCCGAGTTTCCCGAGCGGGCGCTGACCACCGGCGGACCCGGCGAGAACAACCACACCTACGACTTCGGCTTCCGCCAGCAGGAAGGCGCGCTGCGGGTCGTCAAACACGACCAGGACGGCAAGCCGCTGGCCGGCGCGAAGTTCCAGCTCTGGAAGGAGACGAACGGCACCGACGGGCTGCAGAGCACCGGTGCGAAGCCGGACACGTCCGTCGGCGAGCCCTGCACGACCGGCGCCGACGGCATCTGTCAGGGCAACGGCGCACCAGGGACGTACTACTGGCAGGAGACCAGCCCGCCCGCAGGCTACGAAGCCCCGGACGTCGCGGTGTTCGGCCCGCTGGTGTTGACCTCCGACAACCTCGACGCCGGAGTCTCGGTGACTGCAGTCAACCGGCTCATCCCGACACCGACACCGACACCGACGCCGACGCCGGAACCGACCTCACCGGCCACGCCGGGCACCCCGGCCGCACCGGGCACCACGCCCGGCTCGCACCTGGCCTACACCGGTGGGGGCCAAGAGCTTCCGGTGGTTCTGGCCGGCGGCGCGGTGCTCACCGCGCTCGGCACGGCGCTGCTCGTGCTGTTCCGCAGGCGCAGGGCCCAGCAGCGGTAACCCTCCCCCTCTCCGACGGTCGGCACACGGGCCGTCGGAGAGGGCCGGATCGGGCGGGTTCGCGGACCATCGGTCCGGGAACCCGCCCGTGTGTTGTGACCGACCGAGGAGAGAAGGCACCTGCATGGCCCGGAAGACGAAGACCGATGTCCGTACGCCGCGTCCGACGTTCTGGCTCAGGGCACTTGTCGCGATCGCGGTGTGCGGCACCGCGGCGGGCGGCCTGGCCGTCTACCGGACCGTATCCGAAGAGGCCGTGGAGAGGCCCGTGACAGGTGACGAAGCGTCACGACTGGCCGTGTCGCGGTTGAACCTGTACCAGGCCAGCCCGGTGACGGTGACCCTCACCGCCACCGAGGGAGGAGGTGTGGTGGTGCGGGTCAAGGGGATCGTGGACTACCGCACCCACCGGGCCGTGGGGAGCTACGAGGTCACCGGGGCGGCTGGGGACGCTCGGGCCGGCGCCGGACAACTCGACCACGGTCTGATCGTTTGGGACACCGGCGGACTCGGTCTGGCCCCCGCACCGAAGGGCGACACCGACCCGCCCTGGCAGCAGGCCGAGCACGTCCCCCGGGCGGGCTGGTCGCCGCGCTCGTACACGGCGGATCCGCTGGACGCCGGGCTCCAGTTGCTGATCCAGCTCGGCGCGGACCGGCCGGACAACCCGCTGCTGCTCGCCCAGTCCGGGGCGCGCTGGCTCGGCCGGGACCGCATCGACGACCAGAGCTACGACCGGTTCGCCGGACCGCGCGCCCAGGGCGCCGCGCCCGACGGCGGGCGGTCGCCGCTGACGTACTGGGTCGACGGCGACGGCACGCTACGGAGGGTCGCGATGCGGATGGCCGGCCTGGGCACGCCGACCACGGTGGACTTCTCCGGGCGGAACGGCGAAGCGAAGCTCCCCGAAGCACCGTGGGTCGCTGGCTGACGCCGGATCACCGACCCGGCCTCCCAATGGGAGAGTTGTCTCGTACTACTCAACTGTCCCGGTGGATCGGCACGTTGGCCGAAGCCGGTGAGCTCCGCAGTGTTGCCGCACTCAACTCCGCGGCTGCGGTACGGCGGCGGGGTCGGTCGGAAGCTGATAGGTGTTCGGGTCGACGGCCCCCGGCAGGTTGGTGGCCGGGCGGGCGGGGGCCGTCGGGTCCGGCAGTGACGGCTGGGTGGGCGGGGCCGGTACCTGGCTGAAGGGGATCCCGGGCGGCGCCTGGACCGGGGCCGGCCGGCCACCGGGCAGCGGGCCGCGGCCCTGGCCGCCGCACCCTGCCGGGTTCTCCAGGCCGTCCGGGCTCTGGACGGCGGGCTGGTTGCCGGTGAAGCAGTTGCCGGTGTCGGCCGAGGCCAGGACCAGGTCGGCGCCGTTGCCCTCCGTGCGGTTGTCCTCGACGCGGTTGCCGCTCGCCGGATGCCCCGGCGGATCGGTGATGATCACCCCGGCGGCGCTGTTGCCCCGGACGAGGTTGCGCAGCACCTGGTTCGCCGTACCGCCGCCGATCCCGATGCCGATGCCGAAGCCCCCGTCCGCCTGCTCCGGGGTCTGGGTGGCGTTGTTGTCGGCGACGACGTTGCCCGCGATCACCGCGCCGTGCTGCGGGGCGAGCGCCTCCAGGTCGTTGGAGTTCACCGTGACGCCGACCCGGTTGCCGACGACGCGGTTGCCCAGCACCGACAGCCCGTCCGAGGCATTGGTCAGCTCGATGCCGACCGCGTTGTGCTCCACCGTGTTGCCGCGCACCACCGTGTCGCAGGGCTTGCACTGGCCGACGTAGATGCCGGAGTCCGCCTGTCCGGAGGTGTAGGAGTCCTCGATCGCGCCGCCGCGCGCATCGAAGGCGTAGATGCCGTACAGGCCGTTGTCGTAGGCCGTCACCCGGGTCGCCCGGAATCCCTGAATGACCGGGAAGCGGGCCGTGTCCAGCGGGTTGTACGCCGAGCCGCCGGCGCCGTGCTGCTGCAGCCGCTCGTCGGTGACGCCGGTGAACAGGACGCCGTTGGCAAGGTAGCGGTGCACGGTGAGGTTCTCCACAACCGAGCCGGGCCCGGTGACGGTGACGCCGTTGACGAGCCGCAGCCCGCCGTCGAGGACCACGGTGTTGCGGTCCGTCCCGCGCAACACGATGCGGGGCTTGGTGACGTGCACACTCTCGCGGTACACACCTGGTCCGACCAGCACCGTCTCGCCTTCACGAGCGACGTCCACGGCCTTCTGGATGGTGGAGAAGTCCTCCGGCACCCGCAGCACGCTCCCGGCGGGGTGCTTGGCGTCGTTGGAGTTCGAACCCGTCGAGGAACACCCGGTGGCCGCCATCGCGACCGAGGCGACCAGCACCGGCAGGCACCGCAGCGCCGCCGCCCGGAACAGCGCCGGTCGGGGCTGCGTACAGGTCAACAGGCGATCAGGAGACAGGATTTGCATGACAGGTGTTCTATCGTCTCCAATAGCGCGCATGCCTACCGAACCGGGAAATGCGCACGAGTCGGCCCGATCTGCCGCGACCGGTTTAGGGAGGCGAAGGGCGCTGCTCGCGGCCGGGGCGGTGCTCGCCGCCGGGATCGGCGCGACGGCCGACGAGCTGGCAGGTGGCGATCGCACGTCCAGCCGCGGTGCCGCTTCCGACGCGCCGCCTCCCGCAGCCGCGATTCCCTTCCACGGCGCCCAACAGGCCGGTGTGACGTTTCCTCAGCAGCCTGCGACGCGGCTGCTCGCCTTCGACCTCCCGCAGACCTCCGCCGCAGCGGACCGGGAGACCCTGCGCAACGTCCTCGCCGCGCTGACCCGAACCCTCTTCGCCGCGACCTCCGACACTCCGCCCGACCCGCGTCTGGAGAGCGGTGGTACGACCCGGCTCACCTCGCTGGTCGGCGTGGGTCCCGCGCTCGCCGCCCGGCTTGGCCTCAACGTCCCCACCGCGCTGGCCGAGTTGCCGCCGTTCCCCGGCGACCGCCTCGACCCGGCGCGCGGCGGCGGCGACCTGCTGCTGCAGCTGTGCGCCGCGGACCAATGGACGTTGGCCGTCGTCGCCGAGATCGTCGGGACGGCCGTCCACGCCGGTGGCGCCGAGCCCCGCTGGTCGCAGTCCGGCTTCCTGCCCCGGACGGCCCCGGGCGTCACACCGCGGAACCTGTTCGGCTTCAAGGACGGCACGGCGAACCCGGATGACGCGGCCGCGCGGCAGTGGGTCTGGGGCCCGCCGGGACCGCACGAGAACGGCACCGTCCTGGTCTACCGGCGCATCCGCATGGACACCGCCGCCTTCGCCGCCCTCCCCGAAGGCCGGCGCGGTCTGGCGATGGGCCGCCGTGCTGGCGACGGCTCCCCCCTCACCGGCACCGTCGAACATGACGACCCGGACATCTACGCCAAGAACCCGGACGGCTCCTACGTGATCCCGGCCACCGCCCACGTCCGCCTCACCAGTCCCCGCCTCGACGGCGGCGCCCGGATGCTCCGGCGCGGCTACAGCTACGACGACGGCCCGGCCGACCGCGGGCTCCTCTTCTGCGCCTTCATGCGTGACCCCGCCCAGTTCACCCGCGTCCAGACCCGCCTCGCCGCCCGCGACGCCCTGAACCCCTTCCTGGAGCACACCGCCTCGGCCGTTTCCTACGTCCTCCCCGGCGTCCCGGAGGGTGCCGCTCTTGGTGAGCGCCTCTGGCGGTGAGTAGTAGCTGCGGCCGACGTGCAGCGGCCCGTCCCGGAGGCCCGGTGACCGCCACCGCGCAGCCGAGCTGCGCCCACGCCCGGGTGGTCGCAACCTGGAGTTGTGGCAGGCGCCACACCGGCGGCTGCCCAGCCAACGGAGGTTCCGCCATGCTCCCTAGGAAGAGAAGAGCAGCACTGACCGTCACCGCACTCATCGCCGCCGCCACCGCCGCGGTCGGCACGGTACCCGCAGCCCAGGCCGCACCCGCCACCCCCACCTGCCAGGCCGCCGGCTTAAGCCTCTCGGTCGGCCAGGAGCAAGGCGCCGCAGGATCCATCCTCGTCCCCGTGAACTTCACCAACACCTCCACGCACACCTGCGCCCTGCGTGGATTCCCCGGAGTGAGCGTGCTGGACGTCAACCACCACCAGATCGGCAGCCCGGCATCCCGCGACGGCAGCCCGGTGACCACGGTTGCCGTACGACCAGGCCGGACGGTGAGCGCGACGATACGCACCAATGACGCGGGTACCGGCCTGGCCTGTCAGCGGACCTCGGACTACCTCGGCATCTATCCGCCGGCCGGTTTCCAGCAGATGCTCATCCCCTACCGGCTGCAGGTATGCGGAGTGTTCGAGACGGGTCCTGTCCAGGCCGCCGGATGACCGAAGGCGACCGCAGGCGAGGCGGCGAACCGAAGCCGTCATCGCCGCCGCCGTGATCACTCATCGGTTTCGTCTCCGCCCTCGCCCGGTACGCCGTCCTCAGCCGCACCGCCCGCACCCGGCGCTGTGGCCCGCGGCGGGCAGGGGCGGAGCCGGGGCCTCGCGGGGTGCCCGGGGTGCTGCGGCCGGACGGGATGCGTGTCCGTAGCCGGAGCCGGGGTGTCCGGCTACGGAGGTCCGACCGGACGGCCCGGTCGGTGCGCCGGGGGTCAGCCGCTCGGGGTGTTCTCGCCTTCGGTGCACACGACGCGGATGGTGAGGTTCGCCGGCCTGGGCCGGCCCTCGACGCCCTCCGGAGGGCAGTCGTACTTGCGCACTGCGACGATCCAGCCGCTGCCGTTGTCGTTGGGGTGGTCCTCCAGAACGTCGGTCGGCTGCCGGTCAAGTCGGCGGCCAGCGCCTGGAGTTACGCTGAATCCGCCGCCGAACGCGTTCTCCTCGGGCGGGCAGAGCAGCAGGTGGGGCTTGCCGTCGGCGCCGCCCTCGATGACGTCCCCGGTCACGGTGTGCGGCTGGACTGTCGCTCGCGTGGTCGCCGCAGCGCCGCCGCTGGTGGCCGCGAGGAGCGCGGCTGTGGCCGCGGCGGCCATCGCGATCCCGGACTTGCTGAACACGTGTCACTCCTGTCGTGGGGAGGGGGGATTTCCGGCCATTTCAGCACGGCCGTGATGACCCGTCGGGGCGACACGCAAAGTGATGGCGTGTCGATGATCGATCATGAAACACCTGGGGTGTCTGCGTACGAACAACTGCGTGGAGTGCTGTACTGACCGCGCATTGCTGTCTCCCGGGTGGCTGCTTCGCGGCCCCGACCGACACCTCGTGAGGAGTTCCATGTCCCGCAGCAGACTGAGAGCGGTACTCGCGGCCAGTGCCGCCACGCTCGCCCTGTCGACCACCACCGTCCTGACCACACCCGTGTCGGCCTCCTCCGCCGCACTGGACGGCCTCGCGGGCACCAGCGCGCTGCGCATCACCGACGAGCAGGTGAAGGCGGAGGTTCGGCCCGCAGAGGTGGCCGCGCTCGGCCGGCCCGCCGCCGAGGCCGAGGCCCGCGATCGGATCGGCCTGCGGGCCGTCCAGACCGGCTACCCGCAGACCACCCGCACCCTGCGCCTGAAGGCACTGACCGACTCGCAGGCGAAGACCAACGCGGCCTTCGATCCTGCCCAGTTCGGGAGGTTCACCGATTACTTCTCCTCCCCGGAGTACGGCGACCACATCGCCCTGCTGCCGACCGGGAAGGTCCTGATCTTCTCCTTCGAAGCAGTCGAGGACAATCCGCAGAAGGAACCCGCCCCCACCGATGTGATCGGCAAGCAGAACGCCGGCCGCGCCTACCTCTGGGACCCGGCCAAGGGCACCGGTCTGGACTCCTTCACGGCCGTCCCGCCGCCCGTCGTCAACATGCCCGACGGTCTGGACGAACCGCGCCCCGCACCCTTCTTCTGCGCCGGCCACTCCTACCTGCCCAACGGCATGGTCGGCGTCTTCGGCGGCAACCTCGGCGGCAACGGCGGCACCGGCGCCAAGCTCGCCCTGGTCTTCGACCCCTGGACCGAGACCTGGCACCAGGAGCAGGACATGGCCGTGGGCCGCTGGTACCCCACTGCCGTCACCGGCGCCGACGGCCGCCAGCTCATCATGTCCGGCCAGTCCGAACTCGGCTGGGGCACCCCGACCCCGGTCATCGAACGCTTCCCGGCCAAGGGCACCGGCGTGTTCTTCGACAAGTCGAAGGCCCCCGACGGCGTCGCGCTGGACCAGTGGAAGGCGGACGCCCCGTACCGGATGGACTACCCGCACCTGTTCTCCCTCAACGACGGGAAGGTGTACGGCTTCGGGCGCGACGCCGACCAGCAGTTCGTCTTCGACCCCGCCAACGAGACCCGCGCCTCACTGCCCGACCGCCCAGACGGGGGCATGCGCAACTACGGCTCCGCAGTCGCCCTGCCCAACGGCACCAGCGGCCCCGACTCCGTGCTGGTGCTCGGCGGCAACCGCAACGACCCCAACACCTACCGGTTCGCCGGCGGCCAGTGGACCAAGGACACCCCGCGGGCTTTCGGCCGCACCCAGGACGACACCCTCGTCCTGCCCAACGGCAACCTGTTCACCGTCAATGGCGCCTACGACATCCGCGACTACGGCAACGGCCCGTACAACCCCAATGCCGACCCGAAGTACCGCCAGACCGAACTGCGGGACGCCGGCGGCAGGTGGACCCTCGGCCCGGTCCAGCGCCTGCCGCGCGGCTACCACTCCAACGCCGTCATCCTGCCGGACGGCCGGATCATGATCACCGGTGACGAACTCCAGCAGATCGCCAACAACCCGGACATCAAGTCGGGCCTGAACGGCACCATCGAGATCTACGAACCCCCGTACCTGCACCAGGGCGACCGGCCCAGCCTGCGGACCGCGCCGACCGACCCGCTGAACTACAACGCGACCTTCCGGGTCAACACCAACACCCCGACCCAGGCCACCCGTGCCGTCCTGGTCGCGCCGATCACCTCCACGCACTCGGTGGACACCAGCCAGCGCCGCCTGGAGCTGAGGATCACCGGCCGTGCGGGCAGCCAGCTCGTCCTGCAGACCCCGGCCTCGGCCAAGGACGCCCCTCCCGGCTTCTACATGCTCTTCCTGCTCAACGACGCCGGCGTGCCCAGCGAGGCCAAGTGGGTCCAGCTCAACCCCAACGCCTGAGCCCCTACCCGACTCCCCGGGTGGCCGGTTCGCGGCCGGCGGCCGCGCGGCGCCACCCGGGGTCTGCCCAACCCGGCGGAGTCAACGAACGGACCAATCGATGAACGATCTGAGCCTGCGTCAGGATACCGAGATCCAGGGCGACATCATCGCCGGCTTCAAGAAGGACTACGTCAGACTGCTGCTCCTCCAGTTCGGCAACGCCATGGCGGCCCGGAGCTGGCTGGAGCGGATCACCCCCAAGATCGCCACCACTCAGCAGGTCGCCGCCTTCAACCAGGAGTTCAGCAAGGCGCGCAAGTCCTCCGGCGGCGACGACCCCGCAACCCTGAAGGCCACCTGGCTGGGCCTCAGCTTCACCTACCAGGGCCTGCGGTTCCTCACCGGGCAGGCAGACCTGCTGCATGCCGAGGCCAAGACCGGCGACACCCTGGAGGCGTTCATCCAGGGGCCCGCCGACCCCGGCCGGGTGGAGGCCCTCGGCGACACCGACGACAGCGCCCCCGGGTTCTGGGTGTTCGGCGACACCAACCACCCCGCCGTGCACGCGGTGCTCACCGTCGCCTCCGACACCCAGAACGGGCTCAAGGCCGCCCTGGACGAGCAGCGCCTGGCCGCCGGCCAGGCCGGCGCGATGATCGTCTTCGAACAGGAGGGCGTGGCCCTGCCGGGTGCCAAGCGGGGCAAGGAGCACTTCGGCTTCAAGGACGGGGTCAGCGAGCCCGCCGTGGCGGGCTTCGACGAGGAGGATCCCAACCGCAGGGGCTTCGCCAAGGAGCACCCCGGCACCCGGCTCATCCCGGCCGGCGAGTTCGTCGTCGGCAAGCCGCTCGCCCCGGAGCACGACAAGGGCACCGCCGCCACGGCCACCATCCCGTCCTGGATGCACAACGGCTCCTTCCAGGTGGTGCGCCGGCTGGAGCAGGACGTCGCGGGCTGGTGGGCGCAGGTGGACGCCCAGCTCAGGCGGCTGAAGGACCTCAAGGCCGTACCGGAGGACACCAAGCGGGACTGGTTCGCCGCCCGCCTGGTGGGCCGCTGGCGCAACGGCGCGCCGGTCTGCAAGCACCCCGACAGGCAGCCCGACGACCCGGGCGCCGCCGCGGACAACGACTTCGACTTCCTGCACGGGACGGACGACCCGGACGGCCTCACCACCCCGCTCTTCTCCCACCTGCGCAAGACCAACCCGCGTGCAGGGCTGGCGGCCGGGGGGACGCCGGTGGACGAGAGGTTCATCGACGCCCGCCGGATCATGCGCCGCGGTGCCCCGTACGGACAGCCCTTCGACCCGACGAGCGACCTTCCGGACAACGGTCCCGACGCCCCCCGCGGTCTGATGTTCGTCTGCTACCAGGCCGACCTGGTGGGCCAGTTCGAGTTCATCCAGGTCGACTGGATCAACGACGCGGACTTCCCGCCCGGCCGCGAGAACAAGCCCGGTCCCGACCCGATGGTCAGCGGCCAGCTGGCCACCGTCAACGACGGCCGGGTCAGCTACGAGGGCACGGCCCCCTCGGGCGAACGGCAGACCACCACACTGGACTTCAAGCCGTTCGTCCGCACCCGTGGCGCGCTCTACGCCTTCACCCCGTCCATCAGCACCCTGCGCCTGCTCGCCCAGGGCCGGCTCACCGGCGCGGTCACCGAGACCGGGCCGGGCGTCACGACGCAGCCGCCCCAGTCGCAGAACCTGCCGATGGACGCCGTCATCCCGCTGCCGGACGTCGAGGGCGGCGCCTGGACCTTCCAGCAGGGCGCCATCCGGGTGATCGGTACCGGCGGCACCGAGATCAGACAGCTCACCACCGGCGACGTCGGCGACCGCACCGCACTGGTCGTCAAGAACGTCGGCCCGTACCCGACCTGGCCCGCCCTCAAGGGCGTCACCCAGCTCGACACCATCCTGCCCGTGCCCGACGAGCAGCGGGTGAACGGGAAGAGCAGCTACTGGGTCTTCCACACGGTGGGCGGACAGCAGGTCTACCGGTACGTCACGATCGCGGACACCGACCCGTACACCCCTCAAACGGCAGGCGAGGACCTGCCGTTGAGCAGGTGGGCGTCGTTCGGGGGCAGCAGCCCGGTCACCCACGTGGACGCCTTCCTGCCGTTCCCCGACGGGCAGCCCGGCAGCGACGGCACGTACTGGTACTGGATGTTCCACACCACGCCGGTGGGCCAGCGGCACCGGGTGATCTCCATCGGCCGCTCCGGGCAGGCCCACCCCGACAGGCTGCGGCGGGACGACCGCAAGCTCACCGCCTGGCAGTCGCTGGAGGGCGTCACCCGGGTCGACGCCTTCCACCCCGTCCCAGGCCGGCAGAACGCCGGCGGCCTGCACTGGTACTGGGTCTTCCACCAGGACCAGTACCGGGTCATCGCCATCACCCACGGCGGTGACCACACCGACGACGTGCTCCGGGACGACCGCCCGACCGCCGTCTGGTCCCGCCAGGCGTAGGCCTCGGCCCCGGCCCCGGCCCTGCGCAGCCCCGGCCGCGCGGGGCCGGGGCCTTGTGACGGGCGCCACCTGCGGCGGAGGTGACGGCGGTGTCGGAGCGGTGCCGACACCTGGTCGCGACCTCCGCTGGACGAACGTGTGACCGGGCTCGTCTATAGTCTGACCGGCTCCGCCTCGGGACGCTGCCAGGTTCTGGCCTGGCCGTGCCGGCGCGGGGTGCCGTTTTCACCGGAGCGGGGCCGGTGGGGTGCGGTCGACGCGACCTGTGTCCACCATGTCCCGAACCTGCGGCACATGCGTCGACCACCCGGGAGTTTTCGAAGATGACCGCCTTCACCAACCGCTGCTGCGGTGCCATCGCCGCTGTCGTCACCGGCGCCCTCCTGCTGAGCGCCTGCAGCTCGGGCAGCGGCGGCAGTGGCAGTGCCTCACTGCACGACCAGCTGCCCGAGGCGATCCGGAAGGCCGGGGTGATCGAGGTGGGTGCGTCGCTCACCGCCGCCCCGGTGATCTTCAAGAGCCCGGACGGACAGCCGAGCGGCCTCGACCCCGATCTCGCAGGCGCCCTGGAGAAGGTGCTCGGCGTCAAGCTCGAGTTCCAGGACGTCGGCCCCTTCGCGAACGTGCTCCCCGGGCTGCTGAGCAAGAAGTACGACGTCGCGATGTCCGGCATCACCGACACCCGGGAGCGCGAGCAGGGCGTCGACAAGGACAACAAGCCGGTCAACGACGGCGTCGACTTCGTCGACTACTTCATGGCCGGCTTCGGGATGGTGGTCCACAAGGGGAACCCCAAGAAGATCACCAAGCTGGACGACCTGTGCGGCCGGACGCTGGTGGTGAAGAAGGGCACCATCCACGACGACTTCGCGCTCAGCCAGCAGGGTGCGTGCGCGCGCCTCGACAAGCCGCTGAAGCTCACGGAGACGGACTCCGACGAGAAGGCGCTGAGCGCCCTGACCAGCGACGACGCAGACGTGTACCTCACCGACTACCCGAAGGCGCAGTACAGCGCCCAGAGTGTCGACGGCGGGCAGAGCCTGGAGGTCGCCGGTGCCCAGTTCCAGCCCCGGCCCTACGGGATAGCCCTCCGCAAGAGCGACAGCAAGCTGCGGGACGTCCTGACGAAGGCGATGAACACGCTTGTCCGGAACGGCACCTACGACAGCGTCCTCGCCAAGCGCCAGCTCTCCGTCGGCGCGGTCCAGAACGCCGTGGTCAACGGCAGCAGCTGAGCGGACCGACGCGTCCCGGATCCCCGGGTGGCCCCGGCCGCGGCACCCACCGGCCTGGGCCGCCCGGGCTCCCACGGGGCACCGAGCGGGCGGAGCCGCCCGACGGATGCGTCAAATTCCCCGCCGCATGGCCTGACCCGCCGCCTCAACCGCCTTGGCACACAACTGGATTGACAGTTCCAGATGCTCCGGGTGAGAGCAGGGCCCGGTCAGAACAGGGCGAGCGGATTGACCGGTGAGCCGGTGCCGTGGGGGATGTTCAGGGGCGCGGCCAGGAAGAGGAACTCCCAGCGGCCGGTGCGGGCGCAGGTCTCGGCCAGCGCCTCCAGGTCCATGTTGTCGATCAGCGGCAGCCCCATGGCGGTGACGGCCAGCACATGGATCGGTGAGTGCACACCCGGCACGGGACTCGGACGCACGTCACTGTCGCCGTCGCCGCCCAGCGCCGAGGCCCGCGACTCGTGCAGGACGTGCATCGCACCGGGGTGGAGCCCCGCACTGAGGCCGTCCGCATCCCACGCTCCCAGGCTGCGCCGCCGGGCGAGATGGCCCGTGCGGAGCAGCAGGATGTCGCCGGGCAGCAGCGGGCTGCCCTGCCGCTCGGCGCAGGCGAGCAGCTCCGGGCCCTCGACCGCCTCGCCCGGCTCCAGCCAGGCCCGGCCGCGCAGCCGGGCCACGTCCAGCAGTACCCCTCGTCCCACCAGCCCCGGCAGCAGGTCGGTCACCGCGCCGTAGCAGGCGCCCCGGGATGAGACGACCTCGCGCGCCGGTACGCCCGCGAAGAGCAGCCCCCGGTACGCGATGTGGCAGAGCGCGTCCAGGTGCGTCTGCGACTTGCCGTGGAAGTCGGACGCGAGGAAGTCCTTGTGCACGGTCGGTTCCGGGGGAGTGACGTCCGCCAGCTCGGTCATCAGGTGCAGCGCGGGCCTGCGGTTGTCGGGCCCCGGCACGCTGTCCCACGGCCGGCCCATGGCGACGACCTCGCCGGTGCGTACCAGACCGGCCGCCACCACGCGCTGCGTCCGTCCGGGGAGGCCGGGGAGGCGGTCGCGGCGCAGCCGCTCGAAGAGCGCGTCGAACTCGTCACGGGTCATCGCGACACCGCCTGCGGGAGGCGTGCGATCCCCGGCCGGCGGCCTCGGTGGGACGGCAGAACCGTTCATGGCGCTCCTCCGTCCCGTCTCCCCCGTACAGCCGATGATGCGGTGGCTGCCGGGCCGCTGCCACCGCGGCGTCCCGGCCCGGCCGGGCGCGGGGAATCCGCTGAGGAATCCGCTTCGTGGTCAAAGTCCTAATATTGCTTCGAAGGGGGCAGCTCCCGGAGTGTGAGTGCCGTGGCGATCGTGACAGGTGCCGGCGAGGCGGGCATAGGCCCCGCACGGGTCCGTGAGCGCTTCCTGCACGACGGGACGGTCGAGGGCCACGTGCGGAGCCTCATCCTCGACTCGTGGCAGCGCTCCCAGCTGCTGGGGCTCTCACCGGACCGGATCGAGCTGCCGTACCGGCCGGACTTCGAACCGGACGGCCGGCTCGTCCGTGCGGCCGTACCGGTGCTGGACCGGCTGGCGGCCAGGTTCGCGGGCAGCCGGATGAACGTGGCCCTCACCGACGAGACCGGTACGGTGCTGCAGCGCCGCTTCGGTGAGATCTCCATGGCCAAGACCCTGCCCGAGTTCCAGAGCCTTCCCGGCTTCGTGTTCGCCGAGCAGTACGGGGGGACCAACGGCATCGGTCTCGCCCTCGCCGAACGGCGACTCATCCACGTCTACGGTGCCGAACACTTCGCCGAGCGATCGCAGGTCAACGGCTGTTCGGCGATCCCCGTCCGCAACCCGCTCAGCGGACGCATCGAGGGGGTCCTCTGCCTCGGCTTCCCCCGCAGCTACGCCGACCCGGCGCTGGACACCGTGGTCCGAAAGGCGGCCGCCGTGATCGAACAGAGGCTCCTGACGCAGAGCTCGGCGCGGGAGCGCGCGCTGCTGCGGGCCTACCTCGACTCCGGCCGCCCGGTGCAAGCGGGTGAGACGGCCGGGGACGGGCGGCGTCTGCTCGGGGTGGACGAGCTGGCCCAGAGCGGACTGGACCGCAACGACCAGGTGCTCCTCGCGGAGCAGGCCACCGAGCTCATCTCCCGGGCCCAGCGGGCCGCCGTCGAGGTGACCCTGTCCCGCGGCCGGCGGGTCACCCTGATGAGCCACCCGGTGACCAGCAGCTCCGGGGTGGAGGGCGTCGTCATCGAGGTGGTCCTGCACAGCGGCTCGATCCGGCCGCAGCTCACCGTTCCGGGCCGCCTCGGCGAGCAGCTCAGCCTCCCGATGACCATCGCCCCGCCCGCCCGCCCCGCCCCGCCGCCCGGCCCCGCCGAAGCCGCCCCGTCGTGCCCCATCGACGCCCGCCCGTCCGGCGGCACTTCGGACACCCGCGCCACCGGCGGTGCCACCGGGCGCCGCGTCTCCGCCGGACTGCTGCTCGTGGGCGAGCCCGGCGTCGGCAAGTACGCCGTCGCGGCCCGCCGCCGCCTGGAGCTGCTCTCCGAGGCCAGCACCCGGATCGGCACCACCCTGGACGTCACCCGCACCGCCTGGGAGCTCGCCGAGATGGCGGTCCCGCGGCTGGCCGACTACGTCACCATCGACCTGCCCGAGGCCGTCCTGCGCGGCGAGGAGTCCGCCGATCCGCGCAGCGACCTGCACCGCACCGTGGTCCACGGCGTCACCGATGACTGCCCCTTCTACCCGGTCGGCACACGGGTCGACCTGCGTCCCACCACACCGCACGTCCGCTGCCTGACCAGCGGCCAGGCGGTGCTGGAACCCGATCTGAGCACGGCCGCCGGCTGGCAGGCCCAGACCCCCAAGGGCGCCGAGTGCATCCTCGCCCTGGGCGTCCACTCCCTGATCACCGTCCCGCTGCTCGCCCGCGGCGTCGTCCTGGGCATCGCCAGCTTCTACCGTGCGCGGGACCTCGCCCCCTACGGCGACGACGACCGCTCGCTGGCCCAGGAGCTCGCCACCCGCGCCGCCATCTGCATCGACAACGCCCGCCGGTACACCCGCGAGCACAGCATGGTGCTGGCCCTGCAGCGCAGCCTGCTCCCGCGCGGCCTGCCCGAGCAGAGCGCCGTCGAGGTCGCCCACCGCTACCTGCCCGCCGAGTCCGGTGTCGGCGGCGACTGGTTCGACGTCATCCCGCTCTCCGGCGCCCGGGTCGCCCTGGTCGTCGGCGACGTGGTCGGACACGGCCTGCACGCCGCGGCCACCATGGGTCGGCTGCGCACCGCCGTGCACAACTTCTCCGAGCTGGACCTCGCCCCCGACGAACTCCTCACCCACCTGGACAACCTCGTCGGCCGCCTCGACCGTGAGGAGGACGACGCGGAACCCGCCGCCGACCGCACCGGCATCATCGGCGCCACCTGCCTGTACGTCGTCTACGACCCGACCAACCAGCGCTGCACCCTGGCCCGCGCCGGCCACCCCCCGCCCGCGGTGGTCCGGCCCGACGGCACGGTGACGCTCCCCGAGCTGCCCGCCGGGCCACCGCTGGGGCTCGGTGGCCTGCCCTTCGAGACCGCCGAGTTCCACCTCCCCGAGGGCAGCCGACTGGTGCTCTACTCCGACGGGCTCATCGAGGACCGCCGGTGCGACGTCGACACCGTGCTCGACCGGCTGCGCGGCGCGCTGGCCCGCCCGGACAGCTCTCCGGAGGAAACCTGCCGCGCGATCGTGGACACCGTGGTCCCCCAACGGCTCGTCGACGACGTCACACTGCTCGTCGCCCGCACCCGGGCGCTGCCCTGCGACCGGATCGCCACCTGGGAGGTGCCCGCCGACCCCGCCCGGGTCGCCGACATCCGCGCCGCCGTCACCCGCAGGCTGGGAGACTGGGGCCTGGACGAGGTCGCCTTCGTCACCGAACTGCTGCTCAGCGAGCTGGTCACCAATGCCATCCGCTACGGCAGCGAGCCCATCCAGGTACGACTGATCCACGACCGCACGCTGATCTTCGAGGTCTCCGACGCCAGCAGCACCGCGCCGCACCTGCGCCACGCCGCCACCACCGACGAAGGCGGCCGCGGCCTGTTCCTGGTCGCCCAGCTCGCCCAGGCCTGGGGCACCCGCTACACCGACCGGGGCAAGGTCATCTGGGCCGAGTGCGCCGTGGAGCCGTCCGGAGACCTTCCGGACCTGTCCGCGAGCTACCTGGCTGACATACCCGCCATCTAGCGACGCGGCTCGGCGAAACCGTGTGTCGGCGGTGCGGCGGCCGGGCCTCAGCTGGTAGGAACGGTGCACCGCGAGAGAGACGGCGCGATCCGGTGGGGCAGCGGCAACGGCCCTTGGCGGCCGAGCCCTGGAGAGGTCCATGCATGACGCTCCCGACACCACGGTGGGCGACGCCTCGGCGGGCCCGCTCGTCCGCATCCGCGGTCTCGGCAAGCGGTTCGGCGGCACCCGCGCACTGGCCGGAGTCGACCTCGACATCCACCGCGGCAGCGTCCTGGCCCTGCTCGGTCCGAACGGTGCCGGGAAGACCACCCTCATCAAGATCCTCGCCGGGGTCGAGCGCGCCGACGAGGGGGAGGTGACGGTGGCCGGCCACCCGATCGGGAGCGAGGCCGCCACCCGGAGCATGTCCTTCATCCACCAGGACCTCGGGCTGGTCGAGTGGATGACGGTCGCCGAGAACATCGCGCTGGGCACCGGCTACCCGCGCTGCCACGGCCTGGTCTCCTGGCGGCAGACCCGGGAGCGCTGCGCCGAGGCCCTCGGGACCGTCGCCGGACACCTGGACCCCGACGTGCGGATCGCCGACCTGGCCCCGGCCGAGCGCTCGCTGGTCGCCGTCGCCCGCGCCCTGGCGAGGCGGGCGGAGCTGATCGTCCTGGACGAGCCGACCGCCAGCCTCCCCGCCGCCGACAGCGCCCGGCTCTTCCACGTGCTGCACGTCCTGCGTGAGAGGGGGCACGGCATCGTCTACGTCACCCACCGCCTCGACGAGGTGTACCGGGTCGCCGACACCTTCGCCGTGCTGCGCGACGGCCGCCTGATCAGCTCCGGCCCGCTCGCCGGCCACAGCCCCCGGCGCCTGGTGCACGACATCGTGGGCCGCGAGCCGACCGGCTACCGCCGCGCCACGACCCCCAGCGGCCCGGTCGTGCTGAGCCTGCACGGCGTACGGACCGAGCACGCCGGACCGGTGAGCCTCGAACTCCACGCCGGCGAGATCCTCGCGATGGTGGGGCTCACCGGCGCCGGCCACCTCGACCTGGGCCGCGCCCTCGCCGGCGCCCGGCCGATCCGCGCCGGGTACGCCCTGCTCGACGGCAGGCCCTACGCCCCGCGCACGGTCGCCGCGGCCGCCGCCTCCGGCGTCGGCTTCGTCACCGGCAACCGCCAGGAGGAAGGATGCGCACCGGAACTGACGGTCCGTGAGAACCTGCTGGCCAACCCCGGGGTGGGCGAGCGGCCGGCGCCGCACTGGATCAGCCCCAGGCGCGAGCGCACCGAGGCCGCCACCCTGATCGAACGCTTCTCGGTACGCCCCAGGGACGGCGAGGCCCCGATCGCCACGCTGTCCGGCGGGAACCAGCAGAAGGTGATGCTCGGCCGCTGGCTCCGGGTGCGCCGCCGCCTGCTGGTCCTCGAGGAGCCGACCGCCAGCGTGGACGTGGGCGCCAAGGCCGAGCTCTACCGCCTGCTGGACCAGGCACTGGCCGCCGGCCTCGCGGTGCTGCTCAGCTCCACCGACTTCGAGGAGGTCACCACCGTGTGCCACCGCGCCCTGGTGTTCGTCCGCGGGAGGGTGACCCGCGAACTGACCGGCGCGGCCCTCACCGTCGCCGGGCTGACCCGCGCCGCCTCGGCCATGCCCGCCGTCAGCGGCGGCGACGTCGACTGAAGCACCAGGACCGATGACCGCAAACCGCTCCCGCCGGTGGCCGCGCGGCCACCACCTCATCGGCACCTACGGTCTGCCGGCCCTCGCCGCCCTGTTGTTCCTGGTCTTCTCCGTGGTGCTGCCGGACACCTTCCCCACCCTGGACAACATCTCCTCCATCCTCTCCAACCAGTCGATCCCGGCGCTCCTGGCGCTCGGCGCCACGATCCCGGTGGTCACCGGCAAGTTCGACCTCTCCATCGGCTACGGCCTCGGGCTCGCCCACGTCCTGACACTGCAGCTCATCGTCGGCGGCTGGCCCTGGCCCCTCGCCTGCCTGGCGGTGATCACCGGCGGGGCGGCCTTCGGCGTCCTCAACGGCCTGGTCGTCGAGTACGGCCGCATCGACTCCTTCATCGCCACGCTCGGCACCGGCAGCATCCTGTACGCCTTCACCGGCTGGATCACCGGCGGCGCCCGGATCGTGCCCGGCCCGGGCGGCCTGCCCGCAGGCTTCACCGACCTCTATGACTCCAAGTTCCTCGGCCTGCCGGTGTCCGCCTCCTACGTGGTCGTGCTCACCGCCGCGCTGTGGCTGTTGCTGGAACGGCTGCCGCTGGGCCGGTACATGTACGTCATCGGCTCCAACACCCGTGCCGCCGAACTCGTCGGCATCCCGATCCGTCGGTACGGCGTGTACGCCTTCGCCGGATCGGGACTGGTCGTCGGCTGCGCGGGCGTCCTGCTCGCCGCCCAGCAGCAGATCGGCAACCCGAGCGTCGGCATCGACTACCTGCTGCCCGCCTTCGTCGGCGCGCTGCTCGGCTCGACCGCGATCAGGCCCGGCCGGGCCAACGCGCTGGGAACCGTGGTCGCCGTCGCCGTCCTCGCCATCGGGCTCGCCGGGATCGGCCAACTGGGCGCCGACTTCTGGACCGTCCCGCTGTTCAACGGCGCGGCCCTGCTGGTCGCGGTCGGCCTGGCGGGCTACTCCGCACGCCGCCGGCTGCGCGCCGACGCCGCCGGGAACGGGCACGCCCCGGCGGACGCCGCCGCGCCCCGGGACGCCCGGTGAACCGTAGGGCCGTCAGGGGTGCCGCCCTGCTGGCTGCGGCCGGTCTGCTGGCCTGCTGCCAGCGCGGCGTGTCGACCGGCACCGGCTCCGCCACCGCGGGGCCGACGAGAGCCGGCTGCCCGGCCGTCCTCGACCGGGCCAAGTCCGACGTCCAGCAGGCGGAGCGGATCGACCTCGCCTGGAGGGGCCCCACCAGCGGTCCTGCGGCGGTACCCGGCAAGACGATCGTCTTCGTGGCCCAGACCATGACCAACCCGGGCGTCGCCGGCGTGGCAAGGGGCGTGGCCGAGGCCGCGGCGGTCATCGGATGGAGTGTCCGGGTGATCGACGGGCAGGGCACGCCGGTCGGCATCCAGGCGGCGTTCAGCCAGGCGATCGACCTCAGACCCTCGGGCATCGTCATCGGCGGTTTCGATCCCGCCCTGACCGCGCAGCAGTTGGCACAGGCCGAAGCGGCGCACCTCCCGCTGGTCGGCTGGCACGCGGAGGCCACCCCCGGCCCGAGCCAGAACCCCAAACTCTTCAGCAACGTCACCACCAGCGTCACGGAGGTCGCCCGGATCACCGCGGACTGGGTCATCGCGGAGTCCAACGGCAACGCCGGGGTGGTGGTCTTCACCGATGACTCGATCCCGTTCGCCAGGAACAAGTCCGACCTGATCAAGAGCGGTCTCGCCGACTGTCCCAACGTCAGGCTGCTGGCCTCCGCGAACATTCCGATCGCCGACGCCAGCGGCCGTACGCCCCAGGAGGTCTCCTCGCTGCTCGCCCGCTTCCAGGGCCAGTGGACCTTCTCCGCCGCGATCAACGACCTCTACTTCGCCGATGCCGCACCCGCCCTGCGCGCGGCCGGCAAGCCGGGTGACGGCGCCCCGTTCAACATCGGCGCGGGCGACGGCGACCCCTCGGCCTTCCAGCGCATCCAGAGCAGGCAGTTCCAGGCCGCCACCGTTCCCGAGCCGCTCACCGAACAGGGCTGGCAGGTCGTCGACGAGTTCAACCGCGCCTTCGCCGGCGACCCAGCCAGCGGATACGTCGCACCGGTCCACGTCGCCACCGCTGCCAACAGCACCGGGGTCACCGCCTGGGACCCGCCGGGCTACCGCGAGGCCTACCGCAGGATCTGGGAACGGCCGGAAGTGGGCGGGGTGCGGTCGGGTGAATGACCGGGCCGGGACGCACTCCGCGGCGGCGGGGCGGGCACGGATGGGGCCCGAGTCCCAGCGAGGAAGGGTTGCAGCGTGCACCGTGCACTGATCGTCGTCGATGTGCAGAAGGACTTCTGCGAGGGTGGCAGCGTACCCGTCAAGGGCGGCGCGGAGCGGGCCGGCGCCATCGCCGGCCTGGTCCAGAACTCCACCGCGAGTGACTACGCGCACGTGGTCGCCACCCGGGACCACCACATCGATCCGGGCAGCCACTTCTCCGACCACCCCGACTACCGCGACTCCTTCCCGGTGCACTGCGTGGCCGGCAGCGAGGGAAGCGCCTTCCACCCCGACTTCGCGCCCGCCGTGGACTCCGGGGCCGTCGACGAAGTCTTCTACAAGGGGGCGCACTCCGCCTCGAAGAGCGGCTTCGAGGGCTCGGCCGAGGACGGTACACCGCTGGCCGACTGGCTCCGAGCGCGGAACGTCAGCGACGTCGACGTCGTGGGCATCGCCACCGACCACTGTGTGAGGGCCACCGCGCTGGACGGTGTCCGCGCGGGCTTCGCCGTCCGCGTCCTGCTGGACTACACCGCCGGTGTCGCCGCCGACAGCACCGACAGCGCCATCGGGGAGATGCGCCGGGCGGGCGTCGCACTGACCGGCGAACCCGTCGTCCTCGACTGAGCTCCCTCTGCTCGACCGGGTGCGTTCCGGGGGAGCCCGCAGCGCGCGGGGCACGGTGCACTCGGCGCGCCCTGTTGACTCACCGTCACCGCGGACGGTTACGTATGCGCGCGGCTACACACCGTGGCCGAATCGTCGACGGTGTGTCAGGTCCGCATGTGATCGGGGCGCACCGGCCCGTTCGAGGGAGCAGTGTGAAGGTTCCTCGCATCCTTACGACCCTGGCCGCCGCCGCGGTCCTGTTCGCCGGTTCACTGCCGGCCGCCGCCGAGGCGCAGACGTTCCGCGCCGATCACGGCGGGGGGCATGGCCCCGGCCAAGCCGCATTCGACAAGTCGCTGACCGAGTGCTCGACCGAGCTCCTCGACGGGGACCCGCGGCTCGGCCCGCTGCGCCTGCCCGTCCTCGGCCTGGTGGGCAAGGAGGTCACCGGCTACCGTCCCACCGATGACCTGGGCTCCGAGCGGTTCCTGGACCTCTACTGGCGCGACGGCGGCTTCATCTTCCCGAAGCAGGACGGATACGTCCTCAATCCGGACGGCACGCCGCAGAAGAGCGAGGTGACCCTGCAGGAGGACCAGGACATCGACCGCTTCGGCAGTGAGCGCGGCCAATTCCTCGCCCCCGAGGGGACGCCGTACGCGCAGCGGGCCATTCCGCCGCAGAACCTGGTCGGCGACCCGGCGGCCGGCTGCAACTACCACGACTACCGGGTGCTCAAGCCGTTCAAGGTCTTCACCGGACCCGTCGCGCCCTGGTTCGCCCAGCCGGGACTCGGCACCCAGTACCAGCTGGACTCGAGCCTCGTCCCCGGGGCCCCGCCCGGACGGGACTTCAACGTGGGCTGGCTGGTCGCCAATCACTTCCTGGAGCGCATCATCTGACGGTCGCTCGAAAGAGCGCGAGCGCAACGGCCCGGCCCGGACCGCCGGTCCGGGTCGTCGGGCTCGGTCCCCCGCGGCACCCCGGGTCGCCGTCGGGATTCAGGCGCGGGCGTCGGAGCGCGGCCGTTCCAGGGTGAAGGCGTCCACCGGGGTCAGGTCGCCGTGCGGGCCGTCGAAGGTGTAGTAGGTGACCCGCATCCGGGTGCGGCCGCTCCGGCGGTCGCCGGGGTCGACGTCGAACGCGGCGAAGCCGTGGGTGTGCCGGCGGTCCTGGACCGAGGCCCAGGGGGCGTCCTCGGTGACCCAGACCGGATCCCGGTGGCCCGCCAGGTAGTTGCCCACCTGGTCGCCGAGCGAGACGATGACCCGGCCGTACGGCTTGTCGAAGAGGTCGTTCTGGGAGGTGGCGAAGTTGCCGCCGGCACCGATGACCATGTGGACGGTGCCTCGGCCGGTGTCGATCACGTCGGTCCGGGTCGACACCGGGATCGGGGTGCGCGTCTCGTTGGGGAGGGCGCCGCGCACGGGGTGCGAGCGCTCGTAGTGGTGTTCGTGGCCGCTGACGACGAGGTCGACGCCGTAGCGGTCGAAGAGCGGGCCCCAGGAGCTGCGCACGCCCAGGTCGCTCCCGCTGCCGGACTTGGTGCTCGAGATCATCGGCTGGTGCATGCAGACCACGATCCAGTCGATCGACCGGTCCGCCCGCGTTGACCCCAACTCGGCTTCGAGCCAGTCCCGTTGGGCTCCGCCGGAGTAGCCGTGCACATAGCTGTCACCGGCGTCCTGGATGGCGACGTCGTCGTTGGCGAGCGAGATGAAGCGGACCGCGCCGACCGTGAAGGCGTACCACATGCCCCGGGTCTCCTGGTCGAAGGAGGCGGCGGAGTGGGGGAGTTCGAAGTAGGTCTGGTAGCCCGAGGCGCCGATCGGGCCGTTGCCCTGCTCGTTCTCGTGGTTGCCGGCGCAGGGCATCCAGGGGCGCAGCCGGGCGGAGCGGCTGTTGCTGATGAACCAGTCGGCCCAGGTCGCGGTGCGGCTCTGGCCGAAGCGGGGGCTGGCGGCCGCGTAGCAGAGGTCGCCGTTGACCAGGTTGAAGAGCGGGCCGACCCGTTCCACCGCCGCCACGATGTCCGCGGAGGCGGCCGAGCCCACCTGGCTGCTGGTGTAGAGGGGATAGCCCCCGGTGGGCGAGGGGACGCCGGGTGGGAGGTCGACCGTCCTGCGGAGGTTGGCGGTGGCCTGGTCGCCGAAGCTGGTGAAGGTGAAGGCGGCGCGGCCGCGCGGGGCGGTGGTGAACGATCCGGTCTCCGGAGCGGTGCCGTCGTGCCCGGCGGTGTACAGGTAGGTGGTCGCCGGGCGGAGCCCGGTGAGGCGGGCGTGGTGGACGTACACCTCTTCCCTGGTGGCGGCGTCGCGGTACGTCCTGGTCTCGGCGGCGACGGTCCGGCCGAAGCCGCCGTCGGGCGAGCCGAGCCGGACCTGCGGCTGGCGGACCGACTGCGGGGTGATCCAGGAGACGGTCATCTGGGTGGCGGGGTCGGTGCCGAACTGCAGGTGGAGTCCGTTCACGCTCGGCGCCCCGAGCCGGTGCGGGCGGGATTGGAGTAACGGGCCCGGCGGGGCGGCCGGTTCGGCGGCGGAGGCCTCCGTGGACCCGCCCACCACCAGGGCGGCGCCCGCCGCCGACGAGCCCTTGAGCACCGATCTGCGTGCGATCGCCATGGACGACCCCTCCCCGACGGGATGTTGGTGGCGAGCACAGTACCGGCAGGAGCACGCTCGGAGTAGATCTGTGACGACCTTTGTGGCACTGGACATGACATGCAGCTGGATGACGGCCGTGGGGTGCACCGGGCTCCGGGCTGGAGATCGTGCAGGAATCAACATTCCGGAAATCTTCGATTGTCCGGCCGGCCGAGTGCCTACTTGTTGTGACCTTTGCCACAGCTTGACCCGCCGGTGCAGTTTCATTGGGCGGGATCTTTATGGCCGAATCAATCCATAGTGACCGGATGTCATGTGACCATTCGTCAGAAGTCCAGATGTGATGGCAATATGTGTGTAGCCGTACCACCCTTCTGACCTGGTGCACACTGATCGTGTACACGATGACGAATGGCTGAACTGTGCGCATTCCCCGTTCGGATCGCAACGAAGCGACCACGCGGCCTCGCCTCCCAGGCAAAAAGCTCACCATCCAGGAGTTTTCCCAGCTCGCCGGCAACGTCGGGGGCTATCCCTATGTGAAAATCGTGCTCGACCGCGCCGAGTCGGTGCTCCACTTCATCGACAGTGCGGACGGCACCCTCCACGTCCGCTACATCGCGTGCGAGATACTCGGCATGTCGATCGACGAGTTGGCCGGCAGGCTCGATTCGTTCAACGACGACGTCTACCGGAATCCCGACCGCCGCTTCTATCTCGGTACCCTCGCCCTGCACACCCGGCAGGGCCCGGAGAGCGGCCAGGCGGCGGACGCCTTCCTGTCGTTGGAGACCGTCGACGTCGACACCATGTCCCAGGACATGCTGCGGCTCTTCTACCACCGGGTGCGCGACCACGTCGACCCGTCGCTGCCGCTGGTCCTCAAGCCGGCCAACCACCGGCAGGAGGGCTACGTCGCTCGGATCCCGGAGACCGAGATACCGCGCGTCCTGTCCCACGAGCTCTACTCCACGGCCTCCTTCGTGCCGCTGAACCCCGGGACGGCCCACGGGCGGCTGCGGGTGTTCCGCTCCGAGGAGGAGTACCGGGCCGACCCCGAGCCGCTGGAGTGGCACGACATCGTGGTGATGCCCAAGGTTCCCGAGGACATCCCCCGGGTGTCCGGCATCATCCACACCGAGCACACCACCCCGCTCTCCCACATCAACGTGATGGCCGCCGGGTGGCGGATCCCCAACGCCGTCGGCATCGGAGCCGTCGACCGGATCGACCGCGCCGTGCTGGCCGGCCGATGGGTCCACTACCGGGTCGACGCCGACGGCGCCGACCTCCTCCTCGAAGCCGCGCAGCCGCGCCGCGACGGCGTTCGGCCGACGCCGCCGACCGAACGCATCACCGTGGACCGGCCCGACCTCGCGCCCACCCCGATCACCCCGCTGTCCGAACTGCGCGCGGGTGACCGCGTCCGGTTCGGCACCAAGGCGGCCAACCTCGGTGAGCTCACCCATCTGCTGCAGCACGGCTCACCGCGCTGGCTCGGGTTCTACCGCGTCCCCCGGCCGCCCCGGGACAACCTGCTGCGCTACCTGGCCCGGCAGCTCGGCGTCCCGGAGACCGCGGGCGACGCCGAGCTGACCGCGGCCACACAGCGCTTGGTGAAGGAGCACGCCCAGGTGCCGCGCGGGATCGTGCTGCCGTTCTCGCTCCAGCAGCGCTTCCTCGACTCCTCGGCGGAGCTCCAGGTCGCCGTCGACCGGATCAACTCCGCACTTGCGAAGGGGGCTTCGCGGATCGAGGAACTCTGCCTCGAAGCGCAGCGGCTGATCCGCACCACCCCGCTGCCCGACCCGATCCGGACCGAGATCGACCGGGCGATCGACCGGCACCTGTACGGCGTGACCGTCCAGGTCGTCCGTAGCTCGTCCAACGCCGAGGACCTGCCCGGCTTCTCCGCCGCCGGACTCTACGAGTCGGTGGCAGACCGCACCGGCACGGACGCGGTCCTCGACGCGGTGCGGGAGGTCTGGGCCTCGCTGCTCTCGCCACGCGCCGTGCTGCTGCGGCACCAGGCGGGCATCCACCTGGACCACTGCCGCATGGGCGTGATCGTCCAGGAGCAGGTCGGTGCCACCACCGGCGGCGTCCTGGTCACCTGCAACCCACTGAGCCCGCAGGACTTCCGCAACGTCTACCTCAACATCTCGCCGCACTCGGTGACCGAGGTGGTCTCCGGTCAGGGCGCGCCGCTCCAGTACCTGTGCAACACCATGGAGGGCGGCAGCCGCACGGTCTCGCTGGGCTCCGCCACCGCCGACCTGGACGCCGCGACCAAGGACCTACTGTGCCGACTGGCCCTGATCAGCCGGCTGCTGCAGTCGCACTTCTCGCCCGACGAGAGCTACGCCGCCCCGGTCGACATCGAGTGGGCGATCGAGGACGACCGGGTCAGCCTGCTGCAGCTGCGCCCCTTCCGCACCGGCGGATGACCCGGGCCGAGTGAACTTCCGTCAGGAGGAAGTACGTTGAACAGGATTCTGTACGTCTACGTCAAGGGCGGAGCACCGCTTGAGTACGCCTTCCCTCGCATCGCCGCCTGCGGGGAGCTGCACGTACTCGCGCTGGCGCCGCTGCCCACGACCGCGGAGGAGGTGTGGCGGCCCAGCTGTACCAGCATCGAGCTGCTGTCCGAGGCGCCGCGCGGCGACGAACTGGTCGAGCTGATCGTCGAGTACGCGAAGGCGATCGGAGCCGACGCGGTGCTGACGCTCTCGGAGTTCGCGGTGCTGGCCGTCGCGCACGCCGCGAGCCGCCTCGGCCTGGCCGGTGCCGGCGAGGGGATCATCCGTGCCAGGGACAAGCGGCTGATGCGGGAGGCGTGGGCCGCCGCCGGGGTGCCGATACCCCGGTTCCGCCGGGTCGACGGCCTCGCGGACCTGGACGCCGCGCTGGCCGAGCTCACACCGCCGCTGCTGCTCAAGCCGGCCTGGGGCGCCGGGTCGGTCGCCCAGATCGTGCTGGCCTCGGCCGCGGACGCCGCCCCGGCGTGGACCGAGATCGAGCGTGGACTCCAGGCCGGCAGCCGGGTCGGCATGAACGAGCTCTACGCCGCGGACACCGACCGGGACCGGCTGGTCGAGGAGATCGCCGAGGGCTCCACCGAGGGCTGGTACCGGGAGCCCGGCCACGGCGACTACGTGAGCGTGGAGGGAATCGTCGCGGACGGCGTCTACCGGCCGCTGGCCATCACCGCCAAACTGCCGACCGTGCCGTCCTTCGTCGAGGTGGCCAGCACCTCGCCCTCCGTCATGCCGGTGCCGCTGCAGCGCCGGATCGAGGAGGTCTCGCGGCAGGCCGTCGACGCGCTCGGGCTGGAGAACTGCGGTACCCACACCGAGCTCAAGCTGATGAAGAACGGCGAGCTGGTGGTCATCGAGACCGCGGCCCGGTTCGGCGGCCTGCTGACGACCAGGCAGGTCCACGAGGTGTTCGGGCTCGACCCGATCGGCATGCTGGTCCGGCAGCTGCTGGGCGAGCGGGTCGAGTTCCCCGGGGCCATGCTGACCGACGGGGTCCGGGCCGCCGCGTCGGTGGCCGTCGTCCCCGCCGATGCGGCCGGAGTGCCCTGGCGGACCAGGCCGGTCTGGAACCCGCAGGCGGTGGACTGGCAGAGCCTGCTCTCACCGGGCAGCACCATCGAGGCCGTACCCGCCTTCGCCATGCCGGCGGGACAGCGGGTACCCGCGTTCGACCCCTCCGCGGGGTCGCGCAACTGGCTCGGGGTCTACCTGCTGAGCGCGGTCGACGCCGCCACCCTGCACCGCGACTGCAACGCCGTGCTGAACGGTCTGGAAGCTGCCCTGCAGCGGGCCGCCGGCTGATCCCGCCCGTCGATTACCGAGGTTCTTTCATGCGTGTACTGTTCGCCGGCGCACCCGGCGTCGGCCATCTCTTCCCGCTGGTCCCGTTGGCCAGAGCGATGCGCGAGCTGGGCCACGAGGTCGCGGTGGCCTCGATGGACGGCGGCGAGCCGGTCGCCGCGTCCGGGCTGCCGTACCTGCCCCTCGCCCGGGGGGTGGACTGGCGCAAGGAGATCCGGGAGGCCGGCCGCACCCGGCGGCCCGACCTGATGCGGCAGGTGGTCGAGACCAATGCGGCCGACCGCGAGGCATTCGTCCCGCTGGCCGCCCACGTCAACAGTGCGGTGGCCGACGCCACCGTCGAACTCGCCGCGCGGTGGCGCCCGGACCTGGTGGTGTACGAGTACCTGTTCCCGGTGGCCCTGCTCGCGGCGACCAGCCTGGGCGTGCCCGCGGTCCAGCACGACCTGGGGTTCGTCCGCACGCCCAGGCTACGCGCTTTGATGCTCGCGGAGATGGCGGAGACCTTCGCCCGGCACGGAGTCGACCGGCTGCCCGAGCCGGTGGACACCATCGACCTGGCACCGCCGAGCATGGCCGGGGGAGAGCGGTACGGCTGCTCGATGCGGCCCGTCGCCTACAACGGGGAAGGGGTGCTGCCCGAGCGCCTGGCCGCGCCCGCCCACCGCCCGCGCGTGGCGGTGACACTGGGCACCGTACCGCCCAAGACCGACGGCCTGACCAGGATCGAGCGGGTGATCGCTGCGGCCGCCGAGGTCGACGCGGACTTCGTGCTGGCGACCGGCGAGCTCGACCTCAGCACACTCGGCACGCTGCCCGACAACGTCCGCTCGTACGGGTGGGTGCCGTGGCGGGCGCTGCTGGACACCTGCGCGGCCGCGATCCACCACGGCGGCAGCGGTACCGCGCTCGCCGCGCTGGACGCGGGCATCCCGCAGCTCGCGCTGCCCGACGGGTCCGACCGCTTCATCAACGCGGACGCGGTGCGCGAGCGGGGAGCCGGGCTGAGCGCCGGCGCCGAGGAGATCGGGCCGGCGCTGCTGGACCGGCTGCTCACCGACGACGCTCTGGCCCGGACCGCGCGCGAGGTCAGCTCCGAGATCTCGGCGATGCCGAGCCCGGCGGCGGTGGCGGCGCGGCTCTCCGGCACGGTCGGCAGCGCCGGTGTCGCCGCTGGCCTTGGTGCCGTCGGCTGAGGTCGGGCGTCGGCCGCTCGCGGTCACGGCAGTCGCGCGCGCAGGGCCCGGGTCGCCCAGTCGAACTCCGGCGCCGGGCTCTGCGGGGCGGGCCAGCCGTTGACCACCGCGAGCAGCCGCAGGTACTTCTCCCGGCGGGGGTCGTGCGCGTTCTCCAGCCACTCCAACAGCCGCGGGTGGGGCGCCGAGCCGTCGAGGCGGCCGAAGGCCCGCGTGTAGTGGGTCGTGAGTGCTTCGACGATCGGGTCGGCCCGGGGCGACTCCGGCGCGACTTCGGCGGCCAGGGCCGGGGCGACCAGATCCCGGACGGTCGCGGCGAGGTCCCGGCGCACGGGCACGCCGTCCGGCCGGGTGGCCTGCTCGGCCGCCAGGTCCTCGGCCGCGCGCCGCACACCGGCGCGGAACCGGGGATCTTGGGACAGCTCGGCCAACTCCACCCAGGCCTGCACCTGTTCCGCCTCGGCGTTGTCGGGCAGCTCCGCGGTCAACGAGCGGGTGACTGCCGCGAAGCGCGGGTCGTCGGCCAGCGCACCGAACGCGGTCGAGGAACTCGCCGACCAGACGCCGGCGTTCGTCCTCGGAGAGTCTGGCCAGCTTGTGCATGAGTTCCATCTCCTCGGGGTCGGACCCGCGCCGGGCCACCGTCATCAGCACCGCGCGCCGCAGGTGCAGGGCGCGGATCTGCACCGCCAGCGCCTCGGCATGCGCCGCGGCGACCTCGGGGAGCGAGAGCTCACGGTCCACGACCCTCCGAACCGTGGCGAGGTCCATCCCCAGGTCGCGCAGGGTCCGTACGAGGTCCAGGCGTTCGACGGCGTCGATGCCGTAGAGGCGGTAGCCGGCCGGGCTGCGGTCCGTCGGTGCCACCAGCCCGCGATCGGAGTAGAACCTGATGGTCTTGACCGTCAGCCCGGTCCGCCGGGCCAGGTCACCGATCGAGTAGAGCGTGTCGCCGTCCATGCCCCCACCTTCGCGTCTCCCCTTACGGGAGACTCAAACCCGTTCGCCGTACGGTGGCAGAGCATTCCGCACTCCGGTGGACTCCGGCCTGGCGGACCGGGTTTCGGCACCATACGGCAGATTGTCCGGTCGGGGTGCGGCCTGCTACGGCAGCTGGGACCGGATCCCGTCGGCGAGCAGTCGCGCCGTGGTGTTCGCCGCGCCGCCGACCAGGCGGGTGCGGGTGCGGGTGAGGGCGAAGGCGGGGCCGCGCTCGCGGTCGGCGAAGGCGATGCTGCCGCCGCTGCCGTGGTGGCCGAACGCCGCGAGCTCACCGGCCATTTCGGGCAGCCCGAGGAAGTAGCCGAGCCCCTTGGCGCACCTGCCGAGGAGCATCCGGTCCGTTCCGTTCACGGCCGCGTCCGCGCAGGCGTCGACGATCAGCTCGCCGTCCAGATGGGCCGCTACCTGGAGACCGCTTTCCGCGCCCGACTCCACGAGTCCTTCGAGGAGCGCGCCGACCCGCGCCTGCACACCCGCACCCGTCTTGCGACTCATCCGTGCATCATGGCACCGCGTCACCCGCCTGTCGTGAGAACGACACCGGCCCCGACCTTGACAGCCCGACCCCGGGTCGGAATGTACGTGCAGCGGGCTGATGTCGATTCACATCGCTCTGAACCGCAGCCCGCTGACGCCGATCGAAGCCGTCCGGCTCGACGCGGTGCGGCTCAGCAGGCGGACCCTTCGCTTCGGGGTACGAGTCGGGCGCTATCGTCCGTACGGACACTGGAGGCTGAGGAGAGGCCGGCATGACCGAGGTATCGACGGTGGCGACGTGGGGCGCCGGACGGTCGGAACGCACGACCGGTTCATTGGGACGGCGTGGGATGCTCGGCGGACTGGTCGCCGCCGTCCCGCTGCTGCTGGCGGGCTGCTCCTCGCACAGTGGCAAGGACGGAAAGGCCTCGTCCGGCGCGAGTTCGTCCGGCAAGGGCGCGTCAGGAATGGCATCGGCGGCGGCCGCGCCGTCCGGTGGCGATGACGGTGACGTGTTCGTGATGATCATCAGACACGGTGAGAAGCCCGACGGCAGCCAGCCCGGGATCGACGAGAACGGCCACCAGGACAGCCACTCCCTCACCGAGCGCGGCTGGGCCCGCGCCAAGGCCCTGCCGCAGCTCTTCGACCCGCCACAGGGCCAGCCGCTCAAGCCGGGCCTGGCCCGTCCGACCAGGATCTTCGCCGCGACCGACCAGGGTCCCAAGGCCGGGGCGCACCGGATGCGGCAGACCGTCACCCCGCTGGCCAAGGCACTCGGTCTGCAACTGGACCTCAGCTACGCCGAGTCCCAGGAAGCCGACCTGGCCAAGGCCGTCCTGGGCATCTCCTCGCCCGTCCTGATCTGTTGGGAGCACTCCCGGATCCCGCACATCGTCAAGGGACTCGGCGCCGAGCACTCCGGCGCTCCGGGGACCTGGCCGGACCGCTTCGACCTGGTCTGGGTGCTCACCCGCACCTCGGGCAAGTGGACGTTCCGCGAGATCCAGCAGCACCTCCTGGACGGGGACGCCTGAGGCCCGGCCGCGATGGCCCGTCGCCCGGGAGTCGGCGCCGAACCCGTGGGCGTGCCGACGGGTACGGGCCGCTCAACTCCCGCTCTGCTGCTGGGCATCGTGTGCCAGCAACGCGACGTACAGGGACGTGAACTTCTCCAGATCGTCCAGGTCCGTACCGAGCAGCAGCTCGATGTTCCGCAGTCGGCGGTACAGAGCGGGCCTGCTGATGTGGTGCTCCTGGGCGGTCACTGACTTGTTCCGGCCGGTGCGGAGGTAGCCGCGCAGCACGTCCAGCAGCTCGGGGCGACCGAGGAGCGGGCCCAACTCCCGTTCGATGAAGGCCTGCAGCTCCGGCTCGTCACGCAGCAGGCGGACCAGTCCGCGCAGCCGTACGTCCCGCAGCCGGGCCACCGGGCCGGCCGGGGGAGCGGCCAGTGCGGCGTCCGCCACGTGTACCGCCTCCAGGAAGGAGCGGCGCACCTCGTCCAGGACGGGGCAGGTGAACCCGGCACCCGCGGCGGCCTCCGCGCCCAGTGCGCCGAGCCGGTCGTGGACCCGTTCGGCGAAGCGGGACACCTCGGCATCGACGTCCTGCCCGTCGGGAACACTCAGCAGCACCGCTGTCGCATCCGGGCCGATCCGGGCCGCGAGACCGGCCGGTACCCGCTCGGGAGCCCGGCGGCCGTCGGTCCGCCGGTTCGCGTACGCGGCGGGCCGGCCGTCCGCGAGCGCGTGCTCGACCGACTCGTGCACCGCCGCCGAGCCACCGGCCCGGCGCGGCCGGAACACCACCGGGACGAACCGCCGCCGATCGACCGGAAGCCCGGCCGCCCGGACGCGGGGCAGTAGTTGCTCAAGGCGGGCGGTCCCCGAGGCCAGGTCGGTCAGCAGCGCCTCGGCCGCCTGGTCCTCCCAACAGTGCGCCCGTCCGTCCCCGGCGGCACCGGGACGGTCGGAGAGCAGCCGGTGCACCGCCAGTGCCTCGGCCGCCCGCCGCGCCAGCATCCGGCCGGCCTCGGCCGGTCCCGGGTGGCCGAACAGCGCCAGTTGACCCCACTGCCGGCCGCGCGCCTCCAGACGGGCGACCACCCAGCCGTCCGGCCCGACTGTGACCGGGCCGCCGGCCTCCGGCACGTCGGGGGTTTCCGGGGCGGGACGAGGCCGGTGACTCCGGCCGGCCTCCGGGGGGCGGTCCGGGGGCGCGGGTGCGAGAAGGCCGGCGATCTGGCGTGAGACCCGTTCCCAGTCGCGCAACAGGTCGTCCAGCGCGCCCCGTTCACCCGCCGTCGCAAGCACCCGGTGCGCGAGGTTCGCCACCACCACGGGGCCACCGCTGTAACCCGCGATCTCGTCCAGCAACCGCTGCAGCGGGACCCCGGAGAGATTGAGCGCGGTCAACGAGCTGCGCATCCGCTCGGACAGGTCCAGTGCCGCGAACCGGCCGTGCACCAGCCGCGCGTGCACCTCCTCGGTCAGCCGGGTGAACGGCGCCGGCCGGTGCAGCACGATCAGCGGTATCCCGCACCGCTCGGCGGCTCGCCGCATCACCTCGGGAGTCGTGCGGAACGCCCGACCGAGACCGAGTACCACCGCTGCCGCGTCGGCCCGCCGCATCGACTCGACGTACTCCACCTGCGCACGCTCGTCACCGGCCAGCAGCAGACCGGTGGTCAGCACCATCTCGCCCCCGGCCAGCATCACCGCCACATCCGGCGCCTCCGCCACGTGCAGCCAGCGCACCGGCCGCTCAAGCCGATCCGGACAGGCCACCACCTCGGCGGCCCACTGCGTCACCAACTCCAGCCGCAGTACGTCCCGCACGGTCAGCCGCGCCGCCGGGGGCAGCTCCGCGTTCAACGGATCTCCGCTCGCAAGATCTCCCCTTTCGGTGGAGCGGGAGTCTAGAGCGTCCGGCGCGCGGAGGTGAGAGGTCGGGCGTGTCATTCGCGGGCGGGGGTGGGCTTTCGACGGCGGGAAGCGGTATTTCGGTTGTGGCTGGGGTCCGGCTTCGGGAATGATCGGGCGCATGTGCGACGTGAGCAGGAAGGGCGCCTACCGCCCCAGAGCATGAGGCGCGCGGCTGTGAAGCGCGCGGCCGTGGCGGGCGCACGCCGCCGGGTCGATGGTTGTCGTACGCGTCGTCGTGAAGTGTGTGGTCGTGAGGTTGGGACAAGAGGCGTCCGGCCGACACCTTCGAGACCGTACTGCTGCGCCCCAGTGATCCAAGGGCGGGCCCGCGAGCTCTGTCACCTGCCCGCCGAGGAGATCGCGGCGGAGATCTGCGCCGCTGACCCGACCCCGGACGCGGGGGACGGTGAGTCTCCGGAGGACTCGGACGAGGTCCTGGTGGCCTTCGCCACCGCTGTTCGGGAGCACTGGCTGGACGGACCGCGTGACCGCTCCCGCTTCCCCGGTCCGGTGCCCAGCTCCCGGTTCCTCTGATGCTTCTGGTGCTCGGCGTCGGACGTCCGGCGCCGAGCACCGGTGCCCGGCCACGGGGCAGTCGTCCGGTACGGCGCGTCCGGTACGGCGCGTTCGACGTAGTGCGTTCGGCCTGGCGCTGAGGGTGCGGGAGGCGTTTAGGGGACGTGCGGGGCGTGAGATTCGGGGTGCACGCGCCGGGGGTGTACCTGGTGCGTACGCCCCGGCCGTGCATCCTGGCACGGTTTTGCTTGCAGCTGCGCATCCGGCGCCGGTGCGGTACGGCACTCTGCCTTCGCCGTGGCCTTGCGGGCCGTGTGGGGGGTGGGTACGCCGCGCGGGGCCGCGCGCGCTCGCGGCCGGGCCTGCGGGTGTGCGTCGCCGGGTCCGCGTGTGTGCGTCGCCGGGTCCGCATGTGTGCTGCGACGCACGTTGCCCGCCCGCCACCGGGGATGACAGAGTGCGGGCCATGGTCACGTCCTCAGTTCCCGAGCAGCAGGTCCTCACCCCCGCAGCCGTCTTCGACTGGCTCGACGAGGCGGCCGAGCTCCGGGCCAGAGCCGGGCTGACCCGCACCCTGCGCAGCCGGCCGGCCGAGGACCCCGTACTGGACCTGGCGAACAACGACTACCTCGGACTCGTCCACCACCCGGCCGTCACCCGGGCCGCCGCCGATGCCGCGATGCGCTGGGGCGGCGGCTCGACCGGCTCCCGGCTGGTCACGGGTACCACCGAGCTGCACACCGAACTGGAGCGGGAACTGGCCGAGTTCTGCGGCTTCGAGGCGGCGCTGGTCTTCTCCTCCGGGTACGCGGCCAACCTCGCGGCCCTCACCGCGCTCACCGACCCCGACACGCTGATCGTCTCCGACGCGTACAACCACGCCTCCCTGATCGACGGCTGCCGCCTCTCCCGCAGCGACGTCCACCGTGCCCCGCACAGCGACCCGGCAGCCGTGGCCGAGGCGCTCGCCACCCGAACCCACCGCCGGGCTCTGGTGGTCAGCGACACCGTCTTCTCGGTGGACGGCAACGCAGCCCCGCTCGCCGGTCTGGCCTCCGCCGCCCGCGCGCACGGGGCCGCGCTGCTGTTGGACGACGCGCACGGGTTCGGCGTACTCGGCCCCGGCGGCACCGGCGCGCCGGCCGCGGCCGGGCTCTCGGGCCAGCCCGACGTGGTCGCCACGGTCACCCTCTCCAAGTCGCTCGGCTCCCAGGGCGGCGCCGTGCTCGGACCCCGGCGGGTGATCAGACACCTCACCGAGACCGCCCGCACCTTCATCTTCGACACCGGTCTCGCCCCCGCCGCGGTCGGTGCCGCGCTCGGCGCTCTGCGCCTGCTGCGTGCCGAACCGCAGCGCGCCGACCGTGCCCGCGAAGTCGCCCGGACCCTGGCGGACCGCCTCACCGCCGCCGGTCTGCGGGCGAGTACACCGGACGCCGCCGTGGTCTCGGTCCGCGCTCCGGGGCCGGAGGCCGCCGTCCAATGGGCCGCCGACTGCCGCACCGCCGGACTCGCCGTGGGCTGCTTCCGTCCCCCGTCGGTCCCGGACGGCATCTCCCGCCTGCGCCTGACGGCCCGCGGCGACCTGACCGATGACCAGATCTCCCAGGCCGTCGAGATCGTCAGGGCTATGGAGCCCGTGGAGGAGTAGCGGCTGCGGCGTCCCCGACTGGTGCGGATGCCGCAGCCCGGTCGGGCGGTCGTTCTGCAGTGCTTCTCGGATCCAGGTCCCTGGACGCCCCTGTACCTGGGTGCAGGGGCGAGGGTGGTGCAGGCCGTACCAAGAAAAGTGGTGGCCGCACTATCGATCGGCAGACGGCTGGTCAACAGACTTGTGCCATGGTCCGAAAGCTGATCCTGCCCTCCGCTCTGATCCTCTCGCTGGCCGCTCCGGCGGCCCTCACCGCGGCGGCCGCCGCACCGGCAGTACCCGGCGCCCTCCAGACCGTCGAGCAACGCTGGTCCGGGCAGCTCTCGTCAGGGTTGCCCTCGTCAGGGCAGCTCTCGTCAGGGTTGCTCGCATCCGGGCAGCGCCCGGTAGAGCAGCGGTCGGTTCAGGCGCACCCGGCCGGGCCGCGCCCCGCCGGGCAGCAGGCGCGACTCACACTGCCCTCGCCCACCGGGCCGCACGAGCTCGGTACGGTCTCGCTGCACCTGGTCGACACCTCGCGGCCCGACCCCTGGGTGACCACGGTCCCGCACCGTGAACTGATGGTCAGCGTGGTCTATCCCGCAGTCCAGGCAGGTCGCTATCCCTTGGCTCCGCAGCTCGACCCCGGAACAGCCGTCGCCTTCGACACGTTCACGGGGAACCGGAACTACGGCATACCGGTCGGCACGGTGGACTGGGGCGCCACACTCACCCACGCACACCGGGGCGCACCGGCCGACACCCGCGGCGGGCCGCTGCCGGTGGTGCTCTACTCCCCGGGCGGCGGGGATCCGAGGTCCTGGGACACCACCCTGGTCGAGGATCTCGCAAGCCGGGGCTATGTGGTGGTGACCATCGACCACACCTACGAGTCCCCGGCCGTCCGCTTTCCGGACGACTCGGTGCGCACCACGGTCCTCACCGACGAGTTGATCCAGAAGACGATCCGGGACGGCGGGATGCAGGCGCTGGCACAGAAGACGATCGACACCCGGGTCGCCGACACCCGCTTCGTGCTCGACCGACTGGCCACCCCGGGTACGTTCCCGCCGGACTTGGCCAAGCTCGCCGATCTGAACCGGATCGGCATGTTCGGCCATTCGGCGGGTGGTTACACCGCGGCGGAGACCATGCATGACGACAAGCGGATCAAAGCCGGCGTCAACATGGACGGCCCGCTCGGCACCAACCTGGACGACGGCGGTCCCAACCTCGCCCCGGTCGCAGTGGACGGGTTGGATCGGCCTTTTCTGCTGATGGGCAGTCAGGCGAGCGATCACTACACCTTCCGCTCCTGGGAGGCATTTTGGGACAACACCCCGGGATGGCACCGCGATCTGCACCTGCGCGGCACCAAGCACGGCTCCTACACGGACGCCGAGCAACTGCTGCCGCAGATAGCCCAGCAGACCGGGCTGTCCGCCGACGCCCTTCAGGCGGAGATCGGCTGGTCATCGCCGGGTCCGGTGCTGACCGCCCAGCAGACCTACCTCGCCGGATTCTTCGACCGCTGGTTGAAGCACCGTGACGCCGGCCTGTTCGACCGGCCCGCCACCTCGCCCGGCAGCTTCATCCCGTAGGAGCGGCCCGAGGGCTGATCTCCAACTCGCGCTCCACACAGTCGAGTTCCGCGACAGGGGTTCGTCGGTTCCGATCACCGGGCCCGTCTCCCCTCCGCTCCGCTCCGCCCCGTCGAGAGGTCTCGCAATGGCCAGTTCTGTACCGAAGCCCGGCAGTGCCGGGGGAGACGCGCGAGACCTCAACCCGTGCGGTGGACCAACAGGGCCTCGGAGTCGACCGGACGGTATCCGGCGGCCTGGAAGGTGCGGACGCTGGTCGCGTTGCCCGGCGCCTGCTGCGACCAGAGGTGCTCGCCTTCCGGTAGCAGGTGCCGGGCCGTCACCGCCAGCGCCCGGCCGAGTCCACGGCCCCGGGCCTCCGGATCGACCTCGATCGCCACCTCCCAGCGCCCGGCCACGCCACGCCCGAGCAGCAGCACTCCACCCGGCGTGGTCCAGACCCGGACATCGTCACGGAAGAGCAGCGCGCGGACTACGCGCGGATGCTCACGGTCCTCGATCGGCACGACGGGGAGCGGCGGTTCACCGGGAAGCCGGTCGGCCACGGTCAGCAGATCGATCGTGTTGATCACACGACCGGTCCGCGCGGAGAAGGCGTTCAGGAAGAACGGGGACATCGGCGCGGCCAGCGGATCCGCCGGGGAGGCGGCGATCGTCTCGCGTACCCAGTCCGGGTCCTCCCGCGTGAACACCACCGTATGGGCACTGAACGCGACTACACCCGCCTCGCGTTCGTCCGGCTGCGGAACCACCGTCACCGACCCGTCGGCGGGCGGGAACACGCCATCAGCGGCCTCGGCCAAGATCTTTCCTATCATGCCCACACCCTACGACCCGCCTCCCCCGACGCCGAGCCCGTACCCAGCTTCCCCGTCGACCCCTACTTCCTCGGCTGGAAGGGACCGGCCGCGGCGGGCCGGCAGCGACCGACGCCGGCACTCGGCCCGGACCAGGAGAGGCGGCGGCACGCACCGCTGCCGCGGCACGATGTTCGCCGGATCGAGATGGAGGTCACCCTGCGTACCGTGCTCCGGCACGTCGACCTGTGACCCGATCGGATGGCCGACGAACAGGCGACCATGCGCAACATCATCCTGGTGCCAAGAGGGGCACCCGGGTACGCGTCGTCCGCCGGACCGGGGCTGCCGCCAAGGCCTGATCCGGGGCGACGGACACCCGGGCTCCATGGCTTCGGCCTCGGGACCCGGGTGTCCGCCATGGCGGACACGGGCAGCGGGAGAGCGCGCGCCCGCCACTCGTCCCCTCCGGGACGGCGACGGGGACGGTTGTTCTGCTTGGGCGCGGTGGAGCTGCGGGAGAGCCGAGGCCGCGGTAGGCCTCTGCTGTGCCGGTACCGATCCTTGCGCGGGCGGCCCCCGGGAGTGCCGCCCGCCGAGCATCCTCCGGTCCGCGCTCCCCGTACGGCCCGGAGCCTTCCCGGACTGCGCCCGGACCGGGAGGCGGATCATGATGGTGCCGGGCCACCCGTACAGGCCGAAACAGCCACCCGCCGCCACCGGAGTGACACGATGACCGACGAGACCGCACCCCTGCGCATCGTGACGGTCTGTCTGGGCAACTACTGCCGATCACCGTTCGCCGCCACGGTGCTCGCCACGCGAGGAGGGCCGGCCCTGACCGTCCGCTCGGCCGGCCTGCTCGCCAGCTGGGAGGGCAAGCCCGCCCACCCTTTCATGATTGCCGCGGCCGCCCGGCGCGGCTACGACCTCACCGCCCACCGCGGCGTGCGGGTCAGTGCCGAACTGCTGGACTGGGCCGACCTGGTGCTCGCCATGGACACCGCCGTACTGGACGCGCTACGCGACCTCGCCGGCGCCGGCAACGCCCCCAAGCTCCGGCTCTACTTGGAGGGCGTGGACGTACCCGACCCGATGGGCCGGCCGGAGGGGGCGTTCACTGCCTGCGCCGCCGTCATCGAGTCGGGGGCCGACCGCTACCTGCCCCGGCCGCCCGACTGACCCGGGGCGGATGGCCACCGATCCGGGGACGCTTCTTCGGCCGGGAGCGGCGGGATTTAGGCCCAGCCGGCGCCGGGGATTCCGACGCCTCGTCAGTGACGCTCGGGTGTCTACCGTCCGGCCGAGCCGACCATTCGCGAGGCGCGGCGCGCTGAACTGGCCGATCGGATAAGGCAGTCAGACGCGTTCCTGCTCGCTCGTCTCCTCGATGGCTGCGGACCGGGCGCGACGGCGGCCCAGCAAGGTGCATCCCACAGCCACCAGGCCGATGGCGATGACCCTAGCGGCCTGGTAGTAGCCGGACGCCAGTTCCTCTGGGGTGCCGGGCAGCCTGAAAGAGACCCACGCTGCCACCGCTCCTCCGAAGGCGATCAGTGCGACGGCCCCCCACGTTCCGAGCTCCGCCCACCAGGGGGCCTGGACGTAACCCCGCTCGTCGGTCTGCTCAACGTCCTTGTCGGCCATGGTCTGTTCTCCTGGGCGTGTGGTGGCGGTCGTGAGGGAAGACGCGGGTCCGGTGCGGAAGGTTCACCGGGCCAAACGTTCCCTGCTGGAGCCGACATCCTGCCAGCCAGCGAAATCCCCCCCTCGCCCGGCCCCATCGAGCGGGTGACGAACGACTCCCGCCGGAAACGTTGGCACACGACCACTGCACCACGTCAAGGGGTGCGACCTGACTCAGCGCCACCCACCGCGGAAGTCGAGCCCCGATCAACCACTGAGACCTCACGGAACCCGGGATCAACGAGGCTGCGTGGCGGGCGACATCGGTCCGCCTGGCTGACCCAGCATCATGAGCCGCCATGGCCTCGGCGTGAGGTCACTGCCAACACGATCGCCGCCGTCCCGGTCACCACCGCCGCGCCGAGCATCGCGGATCCTGTGATCATTGCTACGTGTCACCAGCCGCAAACGCGGGCGATCTTGCGGCTCTACCAGGTGTCGCCGGTGAAGGTGAGCTTCACGACGCAACGCTGCAGGAGTCCGACGACGTTCACGGCGGTAGCAGGCACGCTGTGCGCCGTGGCGGGGGAACAGTTCCTCGGCATCATCGCGCCGGAGCTCGCTCGCGGACTCAAGGCGCTGGGGTGGGCCGAGCAGAATCCCACCGCCGTCCGGCCGCTCCACCACACGAGGATCACTCCGCGGCGCGGTCCTTCACGGGGCAGCTTTGGAGGCCGAGTGGCGGTCCAGGATGGCGTCGACGAGCCTCATGAGCCGCTCGCCCGCGTGCTCGATGCTTCCGTTCTGGGTGCTCACCTGGGCTCCTTCGAGGACGAAGGTGATCTCCGCGGCCGCCTCGTCCGGATCGGACAGCCCGGCGCGGGCGCACAGGTCGGCGAGCCGGCGCACTTGGCCGGCCTTGTGGGCCTCGATCAGCCGGCGTGCCGGGTGGGTGCGGTCGGGCAGTTCCGCGATGGAGTTGATGAACGGGCAGCCCCGGTGGGAAATTTCGGGAAGCCCATCGGCGACGAACCGGGCCATCCCCAGGATCTGCGCCCGGGGATCACCGGGGTGCGCGGTCTCTAGCTGGTCGAACACGGCGGTGTAGTCGGCTGCGACGATCCGGAGCCATTCCTCGACCAGCGCGTCCTTCGTCGTGAAATGGCGGTACAGCGCCATCTTGGTGGTCTCGGCCCGGTTGGCGATCGCCTGAACGCCCACCGCCTTGATCCCCTCGCGTGAGAAGAGCTCCTCCGCCGCGTCGAGGATCCGCTCCCGGGGCGGCAGTTTGGCCACCCTGCTCTGCCTGCTGACTCTCTCCATGCTCGCCATACCGCCCTTCACCGGCCCGGTGGGCGTTGCATCGCCCCGACTCCAACGTTACGGTACCGAACAGTCTCATATGATACCGAGCGGTCTCCTGAGATACCGATCGGTATAGTGCAGGACTGGCCGGGACCAGCCCTTCTCCTGAAAGGACGAGAATGAAGCTCTCCGAGTACGTGGGCTACGACGGCGTCGGCCTGGCCGACCTGGTCGCTCGCGGCGAAGTGACTCCCGCGGAAATCGCCTCGACCGCCCAGTTGGCGTCCGACGTGGTGAATCCGCAGATCAACGCTGTCGTTGAGACCTGGCCCGCACAGGACACGCCGGCTCCGGGCAGTACGCCACTGGCGGGGGTGCCCTTCCTGATCAAGGACCTCGCCGTCGCGATGGCCGGCAAGCGGGTGGAGCTGGGCAGCCGTATCGCCGCGGGAAACGTCGCCAGGACCGATTCATCGCTCATGGCGCGTTTCCGTCGCGCCGGGCTGGTGACGCTCGGACGCACGGCGACTCCGGAGTTCGCCTACAGCACCACCACAGAAGGGGTCCTGTACGGTGCCACCCGCAATCCCTGGGACCCGACCCGCACTCCTGGCGGCTCCAGCGGCGGCTCGGGAGCCGCCGTCGCCGCGGGCATCGTCCCGATCGCGCATGCCACCGACGCAGCCGGCTCCATCCGTGTCCCCGCCGCCAGCAACGGCCTGTTCGGACTTAAGCCGACCCGCGGCCGGGTGTCCATGGGCCCCGACGCGGACGAGGTCTTCAACGGGCTCGCCGTCCACGGCGCCCTCAGCCGCTCGGTACGCGACAGCGCCGCGCTGCTGGACCTCGTCCAGGGCCCCGAGATCGGCGACCCCTATTTCGCCCAGCAGCCAGAGCGGCCCTACGCGCAGGAGGTCACCCGCTCCCCGGGCAGCCTCAGGATCGGCCTCCTCACGCGGCCGTGGGGCGATCGGGCGGTCGACGGCTGCGTGGTCGACGCCACACTCCGCTCGGCACGACTGGCCGAGTCCCTTGGGCACCGGGTCGAAGAGGTCCAGGTCGACCTCGGTGTCAGCTGGGAGGAATTCATCCTGGCCAATGCCCGCCTGTGGAGCACCAACCTGGCGACGTGGATCGACGGCTTCGCCGCGGCATTCGAGCGACCCATCGACTCCACCACCGTCGAACCCGAGATGCTGGCCAGTTACGCCTACGGACAAAAAGTCACCGGGGCCGAGTTCGTCCACGCGCTCGCGATGCGCAACAGCGTCGCGCGCGCGATCGGCCAGTACTTCGCCGACTACGACCTGCTACTCACCCCGACCCTGCCCGAACTGCCCGTCCCCCTGGGCACGTACGCCGAGGGCGCCGAAGGCGCCGATGGTCTCGGCTGGCTCAAGCAACTCTTCCACCGCTCGCCCTTCACCGCCGCGTTCAACGTCGCGGGCACCCCTGCCATGTCCGTCCCCCTGGAGACCGACCCCGCCACCGGACTCCCCATCGGCATCCAGTTCGCCGCCGGATACGGGCGCGAGGACGTCCTCTTCCGCCTCGCCGGACAGCTGGAACAGGCCGCTCCCTGGGCGCAGCGGATCCCCACCGTGTGGGCGGGCCGTCACGACAACGCCTGACAGCGGTCTCAGCCGGCTCGATGACGGTCTGGCGGGCCATGCCGTCGCCTCGCCGCGGTCAGAGCCGGTACATCGTCGACTCCGAGCACAGGTACACGCCCTCATCGAGCAAGGTCGCGTAGACCTCGGCCGGAGCCGTGTCCTGGAAACAAGTCGGGCGACCGCGCTCTTCAGCTCGGCGAGCTCCTCATCGTGGGGATCGGCCTTCGGCCTGCCTGCCGGCGCGGCCACGGCCGCCGCGGCACCCGCGTCCGAGGCACCGAAGGGGCACACTGATGCGTGCTCCTCGTGTAGAGACACCGTCATCTCGCGGGGGCTCGGTTCCTGCAGCATTCCCTCGATGCTCAAGAGATCGCCGTCGCTGACGATCACCGCGGTGGCGGTCGTGTACTGCCGCGTACTGCCGCCACCGCTCGATAGCGCCGTGGGCCTCGAGACCCTCCGAGACCAGGTCGCTGGTTCTCTCCTCCTCAGGAGGCCGGTGGCATGGCCAATGCGAAGCGCCTGCGTGGGCGCACGGATACCATTGGGAGGAAAGAACCAATCGGGAACCCCGCGTCCCTCTCCCACCACACCGGGGAGAACTGCCGCAGTCGGTTGGCAGCTCACAGGGCCCGGTCGGGGCCTCGCCGCCAAGAGGCCCTCCCAAACAGACTGGGACGAAATGTAGGTTGCGGCATCCCGTGCGATCCGTGGTCAGTGGCAGACGCCACTACGTGGTCGGGAGTCCCCTGCCAGCGGGCTGCGCGACGAGGGTGACGCTGCTCGGGCCAACGGCCAGAGATGGTCTTCGGGCCGGCGGAGAGCGAGTCGGCCCCAGCGTTCGCTCGCATGGAGCCGTTCCTCCGGGATACCCCCGACGGTGGGCTGCGCCGCCAACCGGCGAGCAAACCGGAAGGGCTGTTCCCCTCGCCCGCGGCGACAGTCCGAGGTGGTGAACCATGGCAGAGGCCGCCGATGCGGTGCGGACCGTGATCTTGACCGTGGACGACGATCCTGGAGTGTCTCGCGCCGTTGCCCGGGACCTACGCCGCCGCTACGGGGACGAGTACCGGGTGGTCCGCGCCGAGTCCGGCGAGTCGGCGCTGGAGGCACTGCGGGAGCTGAAGCTGCGGGGTACGCCGGTCGCGGTGATCCTCGCGGACTACCGGATGCCGCAGATGAACGGCATCGAGTTCCTCGAGGAGGCGCTCGATCTGCACCCGGGGGCGCGCAGAGTGCTGCTCACCGCCTACGCCGACACCAACGCCGCGATCGACGCCATCAACGTCGTCGACCTCGATCACTACCTGCTCAAGCCCTGGGAGCCGCCCGAGGAGAAGCTGTACCCGGTCGTGGACGACCTGCTGGCGACGTGGCGGGCAACCGACGGCCGGACCGTGGGCATAACCAAGGTCATCGGCCACCGCTGGTCGGCTCGCTCCTCGCAGATCCGGGAGTTCCTCGCACGCAACCAGGTGCCGTACCGGTGGTACTCCGTCGAGGAGCCGGAGGGCACGCGCCTGCTGGCCGCCGCGGGGCAGGATGCGCTGCGGCTGCCGCTGGTGGTGACCTCGGACGGCACCGCCCTCGCGGAACCAACGGAGCGGGACCTGGCCGCGCACGTGGGCCTGTCGACGACCCCGGCGGCCGACTTCTACGACCTGGTCATCGTCGGTGGCGGCCCGGCTGGCCTCGGCGCCGCAGTCTACGGGGCGTCGGAAGGGCTGCGCACCGTCGTCGTGGAACGCGAGGCGACCGGCGGCCAGGCCGGGCAGAGCTCGCGCATCGAGAACTACTTGGGCTTCCCCGACGGCGTCTCCGGGGCTCAGCTCACGGACCGGGCGCGTCGCCAGGCGACGAAATTCGGCGCGGAGCTGCTCACGGCGTGCAAGGTCAGCGGCCTGGAGGTGAGCGGTGCGGCTCGCACTGTGCGCTTCGCCGACGGTTCGGCCATCTCGGCCCAGGCCGTGATCCTGGCGACGGGTGTGTCGTACCGTCGGCTGGAGGTGCCGGGGGCCGCCGACCTGACCGGGCGTGGGGTCTACTACGGCTCGGCGCTGACCGAGGCGACCGCCTGCCAGGGTCAGGACGTGTACATCGTCGGTGGGGCGAACTCGGCTGGCCAGGCCGCGATGTTCCTGGCCCGCAGCGCCCGGAGCGTCACCCTGCTGGTGCGGGCGCCGCAGCTGTCCGCCTCGATGTCGTACTACCTGCTCCAGCGGGTCGAGGACGCCCCGACCATCGCGGTGCGCACGGAGACGGTCGTGGAGGCCGCCCACGGCCGGGAGCGCCTGGAGGGGCTGACGCTGCTCAACCGAGCGACCGGGCGGACCGAGACGGTCGATGCACATTGGATGTACGTCTTCATCGGCGCCGAGCCGCTGACCGATTGGCTGGACGGCACGGTGTTGAGGGACCCGCACGGCTTCGTGCTGACCGGCCCTGATCTGACCGTCGACGGGCGTCCCCCGGCCGGATGGGCACTGGACCGGCCTCCGTACCACCTGGAGACCAATGTGCCGGGGGTCTTCGCAGCTGGGGACGTGCGGGCCGAATCCGCCAAGCGGGTGGCCTCCGCGGTCGGTGAGGGCGCGATGGCCGTCATGCTCGCGCACCGCTACCTGGAGCAGTCGTGACCGGCGGCTGGGCTCTCTGTGACGAGCAGGAGCTGCGGAAGCTGTTCCTGTTCGAGAAGCTGACTCCCGACCAGCTCGCCCAGCTGTGCCGGGACGGCCATGTGGAATGGTTCGATCCCGGCCCGGTGTACCGGGAGCGGGATCCGGCAACCGACTTCTACGTGCTCTTCGAGGGAACCGTCGTGCTCTCGCGTCTCGTCGGCGGCCAGGAGGTCGACGTCAGCAGCACGTCGGTGCCCGGGGTCTACGCCGGGGCCTTCCAGGCGTACCTCGGTGACCAGGTACCGCAGGTGTACAACAACTCGCTGCGGGTGACCGAACGATCGAGGTTCTTCGTGCTGCCGGCGGAAGCCTTCGCGCAGATCGTGCGCGACTGGTTCCCGATGGCTGTCCACCTGCTGGAGGGCCTGTTCTTCGGATTCAAGAACACCCAGGAGGCCGTCGGCCAGCGCGAACGCCTGCTCGCTCTCGGCTCCGTGACGGCCGGGCTCACCCACGAGCTCAACAACCCTGCGGCCGCCGCCGTCCGGGCCACCGCAGCGTTGCGCGAGCGCATCGCACGGATTCGGCGCGAGTTCGGTGAACTCGCGGCCGATCCGCGCCGGAGCGAGGAACTGGCACACCTGAACGACCTTCAGGACATGACCATCGGCCAGATCGGGCAGGCCCCGCCGCTCGGCGCGCTGGAGGCCGCGGACCGCGAGGACGAGGTCGGCGACTGGCTGGAGGACCGCAGGATCGGCGACGGCTGGGAGCTAGCACCCGTCCTCGTCCAGGCGGGTCTCGGCACCGACTGGCTGGAGCAGATCGCCTCGGCGGTGCCCGAGGACATGCTCGGCCGGGCGCTGAACTGGATCGGCTGCACGGTCGAGGCCGAAACCCTGCTCAGCGAGATCGAGGACGCCACCCACCGCATCTCCTCGCTCGTGGGCGCGGCGAAGGAGTACTCGCAGCTGGACCGAGCTCCCTACCAGAAGGCCGACGTGCACGAGCTGCTGGACAGCACCCTGCTGCTCCTCTCCGGCAAGATCGGCCCTGACATCACCGTCGTCCGCGACTACGACCGAACCTTGCCCAGCATCCCCGGATACCCGGCCGAGCTGAACCAGGTCTGGACGAACCTGATCGACAACGCCGTCTGGGCCATGCGGAGCACCGGCGACGGCGGCACCCTCAGCGTTCGCACCGCACGGGACGGGGATCGCGTGCTGGTGGAGTTCCGGGACACCGGCCCGGGCGTGCCGGCCGATGTGCAGAGCCGGGTCTTCGACCCGTTCTTCACCACCAAACCGGTCGGCGAAGGTACTGGCCTGGGCCTGGACATCTCCTGGCGCATCATCGTGAACCGGCACGGCGGCGACCTGCGCCTGCAGTCCGCGCCCGGCGACACCCGCTTCCAGGTCCGCCTCCCGATCAGCCCCGCAGAGCCCGTCAACCGGTAGGAGCCGCTGCCATGAGCACCGAGAACCCGATCGACCCCACTGTGGCGCCGAGTGGCACCGGCTGCGTCGAGTGCGACGCGGCGGGCGGCTGGTGGGTGCACCTGCGGCGATGCGCCGCCTGCGGCCACATCGGCTGCTGTGACGACTCGCCCGCCAAGCACGCCACCGCGCACGCCAAGGCGAGCGGACATCCGGTGATCCGCACCTTCGAACCGGGCGAGGCCTGGTTCTGGAACTACGACACGTCGGAGTTCTACGAGTCAGGCCCGCAGCTGGCCCCGCCCGACAGCCACCCGCTGGACCAGCCCGTTCCCGGCCCGGCCGGCCGGGTGCCGGCCGACTGGGCCGATCGCATCGGCTAGCGCCAACCTGGCTGGGTTGGAGGGGCAGATGACCGAGATTCAGGCCACACCGGATTCGTCGGCTGCGGAAGCCGCGGACGGGCCTCAACTCGATGTGAGTTGCCCGGTCCCGGCCCGCCGTTGGCGATGGACCGAGTCGGACTCCGCAGCCGGCGAGGCACTGCGATTTGCGGTAGCTGCCCGATCTGAGGTGGGGCAGGTCGCGGACCGGCAGATGACGCCGTGGCTCTGGCGGCACGTCATAGTGCCGCCATATTCCTACGGACGGTGGGGCGGAGCCCCGGCCCGGTCGGCCGAGGACCCCGCCGGTGCGGATGGGCGTCAGTTCCCCGCGATGTCCAGCGTCACCGTGGCCAGGCCCTGGTTGGGGTCGGCGATGGTGCTGAACGCGCCGAGGGTGAGGTCGATGCATCGGCTGGTGTTGGTCGGCCGGTCGTTGATCCGAACCGTCACCGACTCCCCGGTGTCGGTGTCGGTCACCGTCACCTCCGTCCCGAAGGGCAGGTCGGGGCTGGCCGCGGTCATCGCCTGCGGGTCGAACACCTCACCGCTCGCGGTCGTCGAACCCGGTGGTATCTCGCCGGGCGCTCCGTACCAGGAGGCGGTGCAGGAGTCGGCGGCGTGCGCCGGGGCCGTTGCGACCACCGGCACGCCCACGGCGAGCAGCGCCGCGGCCACCGCTTGCCCGGCCAACCTGGTCAGCCTTGTTCCTGTCATCGTGGCAACTCCTTCTGTCTGTCTCGGCGGTGTGCTCAACCGAGCACGGCCGGGGCGTCGTCGGTGACGTTGTTGTTGGCGAGGTCGCTGAGGATCTGGTCCATGGCGGCCACGCTCTGGCTGCGGTCGTTCTCCTCCGAGCCGTCGTGCATGAGGATCACGCCACCACCGCTGAACTCCCGCTTGTAGTTCTGGAAGATGGTGTCGACGCCCGGGGTGCGCCAGTCCTCGGTGTCCACGGACCAGCCGATGGGCTGCATGCCCTGCTGGGCGGCGTACTGTGTGGCGTCGGAGGTCCAGCCGCCCTCCGGCGCGCGGAAGTACTCGATGTTGGCGCCGGGCGCGGCCGCGTGGATGGCGTCCGAGGCGGCCTGGATGTCGGCCCGCTGCTGGTCCGGGGTCTGGGTGGTGGGGTTGATGTGGTGCATCGTGTGGTTGCACAGGTGGTGGCCCTCGGCCACGATCCGCTGCACCAGGTCGGGATACGCCTGCGCGTGGTCGCCGATGAGGCAGAAGGTCGCGTGCACACCGTGGGCCTTGAGCAGGTCGAGCACCTGCGGCGTCCACGTCGGGCTCGGGCCGTCGTCGATGGTGAGGGCGAACGTCTGGCTGCCGGACCCGGTCGCGGTCTGGGTGACCACGTCGGGCGTGGCGGCCGAGGCGGTACCCGGCACGGTCAGCAGGACCACCCCGACGGCGGCGGTGGCGCAAAGGCGGGTCAGGGTACGGGTGATGCGCATGGGAGCTGTCCTGTTCGGTGAGTGAGTGGTGAGGTGAACGCCGGTCGCGAGGAGGACCGGCTCTGGAGCTGATGGATCGTCAGCCGGCGAAGTCCTGAGCCCACCAGTAGGTGCCGTTGTCGACGGTCAGGCCGACGCCGGTGTAGGTGAAGTCGCCGAGCATGTAGGCCCGGTGGGTGGGCTCGTCGATCCAGGCCTGCACCACCGACTGGGCGTCCGTCCAGAAGCCGGGCGCGCCGGCGGCGTTCTCTGCCACCGCACCCATCGGATGGCTGTAGCCGTAGGCCTGCAGCGAGTCGAAGATGTGGTCGAAGGTGTAGTGCCCCTCCTGCCCGTGCGCGGCTTCCGCATCGGCCTCGTCCTGCGCGGTGCGTGTCAGTGCCGGGTCCGGCTCTAGCGGCGGCTTGCCGTTCTGCGCGCGGTAGTTGTTCACCAGGTCGATGACCTGCTGCTGGAGCGTGGACGGGTCGGACGGTTCCTGCGGCGCCGTCCACACCTGGGCATTGGTGTGATTGCAGGTGTAGATCTGCACCTGGGTGCCGTTCGTGGTGGTCCCGCCGGGCACGTCCAGGCACTTGCCGCCGTTCCCTTGGATCTGGCCGCTCTGCCCTGCCGCGGCCTGAGCGCTGCCGGTCAGCCCGGCGCCCGCGGCGACCAGGACGGCCGCGACGGCCAGGGCTCTGCCCAGTACACGTACTGTCACTTGCTCGCTCCTCCCTGAGGCGTACCGTCGGACCGGACGGGCCGACGGTGCGTTAGGCAGGACCGTAGGAGGGGTTGATGGACGGTCGATTGACGGATCCGCTCATCGAATGTCGACCTGCTGTCGACGTACACGTGAATGTGGCTCCGGCAGGATTTTCGTAGCCGGAGATCATCCCGGGGCGGCCGTAGGCCAGTTCGCGCACCGGTGACGCAGGTGCGCGATCAGTACGACTCGGTGGCGTAGAAGTGGGACGTCGGCGCGGAGTTCGCCGGAACCACCATGCGGTCAACCACTGGACCATCGACCCGCGCACTGACCTGAGGTGACCTGACCTGACCTGACCTGACCTGACCGGATCCGGTCCGGTCCGGCTAATGCTCCCGCTTGCGCGCCCGGCTCGGCTGGACCCGGGCGGGCTCGCCCGGCATCTTCGGATGGTCGGGCGGATAGGGCAGATCACCGAGACCCTCGTCGCGGGCCTGCCGGGCCGACAGTTCGAGCAGCGGCTCCAGTGAGAACGCGTGGTCATCCAACTCCGCGTGCAGATCGCCAAGTTCGGCGAACCGCTCGGGCAGGGTCCGCAGGTCGAAGTCGGTCGGCGCGACCTCGTCCAGCTCCTCCCAGCGCAGTGGGGCCGAGGCGGTGGCCTCCGGGTGGGCGCGCAGCGAGTACGGGGAGGCGATGGTGCGGTCGCGGGCCATCTGGTTGTAGTCGACGAAGATGCGCTCGCCGCGTTCCTCCTTCCACCAGGCGGTGGTGACCCTGCCCGGCATCCGCCGCTCCAGCTCCCGCCCGAGGGCGATCACCGCGTGCCGGCAGTCGGTGAAGGTCCAGCGCGGCTCCACCGGTACGTAGACGTGCAGCCCGCGTCCGCCGGAGGTCTTGGGCCAGCCGCGCAGGCCGTGTTCGTCCAGCAGGCCGCGCAGCTCGTGGGCCGCCCGGACGGCGTCGCCGAAGCCGGTGCCGGGCTGCGGGTCGAGGTCGATCCGCAGCTCGTCCGGGTGCTCGGTGTCGGCACGGCGGACCGGCCACGGGTGGAAGGTCAGGCAGCCCAGGTTGGCGGCCCAGAGCACGGCGGCCGGTTCGGTGGGGCAGATCTCGTCCGCGGTGCGTCCGCTGGGGAAGGCGATCCGCGCGGTCGGCAGCCAGTCGGGCACGTTCTTCGGGGCGCGCTTCTGGTAGAAGGACTCGCCCTCGATACCGTCCGGGAAGCGCTGCAGCGTGGTCGGCCGGTTCCGCAGGCCGCGCAGCACGCCCGGGGCGACCGCCAGGTAGTACCGGGCCACGTCCAGCTTGGTGAAGCCCCGTTGCGGGTAGTACACCTTGTCGGGGTTGGAGAGCCGTACCGCCCGGCCGTCCACCTCGAGTTCCACCGCTCGTGTCGTTGCCGCCATGGGCCCACGCTAGGCCGAGCGGGCTTCGCCCGACGTGTCCGGCACGCGGGCGGGCAACCGGCCCGCCACTATCGGAGCATGGACCTTCCCGTGATGCCGCCGGTCTCGCCGATGCTCGCGAAGGCGGTGGACGAGATCCCGCCCGGTATGCAGTACGAGGCCAAGTGGGACGGATTCCGGGCCGTGGTCTTCCGGGACGGCGACGAGGTCGAGATCGGCAGCCGCACCGCAAGGACGCTCACCCGCTACTTCCCCGAACTGGTCGCCGCGTTCCGCGCCGAACTGCCCGAACGTTGCGTGGTGGACGGCGAGATCGTGATCGCGCACGACGGCCGGCTGCACTTCGAGGAACTGCTGGAACGGATCCACCCGGCGGCCAGCCGGGTCCGCACCCTGGCCGAACGCACCCCCGCCTCCTTCGTCGCCTTCGACCTGCTCGCGCTCGGCACCGAGGCGCTGGCCGAACTCCCGCTCACCGAGCGGCGCGCGGCCCTGTGCACCGCGCTCGACCGGGCCCGGCCACCGGTCCACACCGCCCCCGCCACCACCGACCCCGGCCGAGCCCGCACCTGGTTCTCCCAGTTCGAGGGTGCCGGGCTGGACGGCATCGTGGCCAAGCCGCTGGACCAGCCGTACCGACCCGGCCAGCGCACCATGTTCAAGGTCAAGCACCAGCGCACCGCCGACTGCGTGCTGGCCGGCTACCGCGAGCACAAGAGCGGCCCGGTGGTCGGCTCCCTGCTGCTGGGGCTCTACGACGCCACCGGACAACTCCAGCACGTCGGCGTCAGCGCCGCGTTCTCGATGGCCCGACGAGCCCAACTCGCCGAGGAGCTGCAGTCGTTGCGGATGGCCGACATCACCGGGCACCCCTGGGCCGGCTGGGCCGACGAGTCCGCGCAGGCCTCCTCCCGCCTGCCCGGCGCGGTGAGCCGGTGGACCGGCACCAAGGACCTGTCCTGGGTGCCGCTCCGCCCCGAGCGCGTTTGCGAGGTCGCCTACGACCACATGGAAGGCACCCGGTTCCGCCACACCACCCAGTTCCGCCGCTGGCGCCCCGACCGCGAACCGGCCGACTGCACCTACGACCAGCTGGAGGAACCGGTCTCCTACAACCTCGCGGAACTGCTCCACCCCTGAGCCGGGCGGTCTTCCCCGGGCCGCCCCTCGGCGGCGGTGTCCGCCGGATCGACCCCGTAACGGCGGGCCAGCTCGGCCACCGTACGGGCGAGGGCCTCCCGTAGCTCGGGCGGGCCGAGGACCTCCGCCTCCGACCCGAACCTGAGCAGGTCGCAGACCGCGACCGGACTGCGACGGCACCCGCTGCACCTTCGAGGTGGTCCCCGGTTCCGGCACCGGGGAGTTGGCGGGCGCGGGACCGGCGGCTTCGTCTTCAGCCATGGCGAGCTGTCGGTCCCGTACACCTTCGAGTACGAGCTGGACTGACCGGTCGACGACCGGCCGGCACTCGGGGCCGCGTCAGCGGAAGCGTTCCGGCCGGGCGCCGGTGCCGGGGCTGCCGGCGGGCAGCCCGTGCAGTGGCCGGGAGCTGATCTGCCCCGTGACGTCCGGCAGTTGGCCGGCGCCGCCGACCAGCGGAAGCCGGAGGGAGGAGTGCGCCAGATCGACGGTGACGCTGGGCTTGGTGGAGGGAGGGTCGATCAGTCCGTTGTCGGTGCCGGCCACGATCAGGGCGAGCCGGTGGCCGGCGGGCACGACGTGGTCGGTGCCGGCCAGGGCGAAGGTGATCGAGTACGTCTTCCCGGGGGTGAGCGGGACGCCGCGGGACAGGCTCGCGTAGTGCCCGACGTCGGCCCAGCCCCGGCTGAAGACCGTGTAGTCGACCTGGGCGGTGTCGGCGGCGGTGTCCAGGAAGCAGGCGCTGTCCCCCGGGGCGCTGTCGCCCCAGCAGGAGCGGGTGCCCAGGGTGGTGATGCCCTCGCCCGATCCCAGGTAGTTGCGGATGGCCGCCGGTCCGAGGTCCACCAGGACCGCGCTCAGGCGGGCGCTGGTGGTGGACGGCCGGACGGTCAGAGTGATCGAGCCGCCGCCCGACATCCGCAGGTCCCGGGTGAGGGCGCCGGTGGTGAAGGTCACCTTGTCGGGGGTGGTGGCATCGGCGGCGGCCGCCCAGTCGGCCTCGCCGTGCGACGGGTCGTCGGTGAAGCTCGCGGTGCCCTCGCCGGCCTTGGTGGTGAGGGCACCGGGCTGCAGGCCGAGCCGACTGGTCACCGTCCCCGGCGCGGGCCAGGCCTGGTCCTGGGTCCACCGGTCGGGCGCCCGCTCGACGTCGGCGACCGGGCCGCGCTGGATCCCGTTGTCCACGCCCAGCAGGTAGTGGTCGAACCAGGCGTGCAGGGTGTCCACCCACACCGGGCGCCGGTAGTCGAAGGGGTCGACGTGGCCGGTCTGCGACAGCCAGATCTTCCGCTCGACGCCGGTTCGGGCCAGCGCCGTCCACCACTGGGAGAAGTTGATGTCGCGGACGTTCAGGTCCTGCAGGCCGTGCACCACGAAGACGCTGGCCCGGACCCGAGAGGCGGCGGCGACGTAGTCGCGCTGCTGCCACATGGACGTCCAGTCGCCGTTGGCGGGCGACCCGGCGGCCAACTCGCGCTGGACGGCTGAGCACTTGGCGGCGGCCGCGGAGCTCTCCACCACGTTCGCCAGGTCGGCGGGGGTGCCGCTGTAGAGCGGGGCGCCGGCCGAGCGGAAGTAGTCGTACCAGGAGCTGATCGCGGAGATCGGGACGACGGTCTTCAGCCCGTTCACCCCGGTGGCGGCCACACCGTTGGCGATGGTGCCGTCCCAGGACTTCCCGATCATGCCGACCGATCCGTTCGCCCAGGTCGGTCGGACGGTGCTGCCGCCGGTCCGGGTGCTGTACCCCTTGGCCCGGCCGTTCAGCCAGTCGACCACCGCTCTGGCCGAGGCGACGTCGGACGGGCCGCCGACGTCCACGCAGCCGTCGGAGCGATTGGTCCCGGCCAGGTCGACCAGCACCACGGCATAGCCGCGCGGGACGAAGTAGTTGTCGTAGAAGAGCGGGAACTGGACCGGGTGGCCCTGCGGGTCGTACGTCTTGAGCTGGAGCTCGTTGCCGCGCCCGCAGCAGGAGTAGTAGGGGCTCGCGTCCATGATGGCCGGGATCCGCAGGCCGGCCGCGGCCGGTTCGCGGGGCCGGATGATGTCGGCGGCGACCCGGTCGGTGCGGCCGTCGCCGTCACCGTCCAGGCCGGTGTCGACCCAGACCGTCTCCCGGACGGCGTCGGCGTAGGAGTAGACGGGCTGGCTGGCGCCGTGGCGGACGGTGCCCGCGGAGCTCGCTCGCGCGTCCGCGGGGCCGAGCAGCGCCATGGTGAGGGCGGCGAGGAGCGTGGCGATGACGGTGAGCGGACGGAATCGACGGTCTGTCACAGACGACGAAGGTAGTTCGGCCGGACCGCACCCCAGAAGATATCTGACAAGACACGGACAAGATTTTACGAGCCGGACCGCATCGACGGCCCCGGCAGGCGGGCCCGGCTCGGTCGCCACCTGCGCCGAACGAGTGGTGCGCGGCGGGCCGCCGGGAGGTGCGGGGCACGGCTCGGGCAGGATCGTGAAGCCCAGCTGTGGCGGCCCTTAAGAATTCCTCGATGGACCGCACCCGCTCTGACCAGGCAGATTTCACTCTGCCCGGCCCGGCAGGGGCCGTACGCCGGGTAGACCTCGGCCTGTCCCTCCCCGGCAGGTCCGTTCCACCGTGCGTCAGGAGCCCTCGCCGTGAAGGCACTCGTCAAGCAGAAGGCCGAGCCCGGACTCTGGCTGATGGACGTCCCCATGCCTGAGATCGGACCGTCCGATGTGCTGATCAAGGTGCTGCGCACCGGTGTCTGCGGCACCGATCTGCACATCCGCAAGTGGGACGGCTGGGCCCAGCAGACCATCGACACCCCGCTGACCCTGGGGCACGAGTTCGTCGGCGAGGTCGCCGAGATCGGCTCGGCGGTCACCGACGTCAACGTGGGCGACCTGGTCAGCGGCGAGGGCCACCTGGTCTGCGGCAAGTGCCGCAACTGCCTGGCCGGGCGCCGCCACCTGTGCCGCAACACGGTGGGCCTGGGCGTCGGCCGCGACGGCGCCTTCGCCGAGTACGTCGCGCTGCCCGCCTCCAACGTCTGGGTGCACCGGGTGCCGGTCGACCTGGACGTCGCCGCGATCTTCGACCCGTTCGGCAACGCCGTGCACACCGCCCTCTCCTTCCCGCTGGTCGGCGAGGACGTGCTGATCACCGGCGCGGGCCCGATCGGCATCATGGCCGCCGCCGTCGCCAAGCACGCGGGCGCCCGCCACGTGATGATCACGGATGTCTCCCCCTACCGCCTGGACCTGGCCCGCAAGGTCGGTGTCTCGCTGGCGCTGGACGTCTCGAAGCACACCATCGAGGAGGGCCAGCAGCAGCTCGGCCTGCGTGAGGGCTTCGACGTGGGCCTGGAGATGTCCGGCCGTCCCGAGGCGATGCAGTCGATGATCGCCAACATGACGCACGGCGGGAAGATCGCCATGCTCGGCCTGCCCGCCGACGACTTCGCGGTGGACTGGGCGCGGATCGTCACCTCGATGATCACCATCAAGGGCATCTACGGCCGCGAGATGTTCGAGACCTGGTACGCGATGTCCGTCCTGCTGGAGGGCGGCCTCGACCTCAGCCCGGTGATCACCGGCCGCTACGCCGCCGCGGACTTCGAGGCCGCCTTCGACGAGGCGGCAAGTGGCAACTGTGGCAAGGTCATTCTCGACTGGACCGTCTGAGACCCGATAACCGCTCCGGTCTGACACCACGTTAGGAGACATCGTGTTCGACAACGTCCGCGAGGACATCGCCGCCACCCTGGACGAGATCCGCGAGGCAGGCCTCTTCAAGCCCGAGCGCGTGATCGGCACCCCGCAGAGCGCCGCGGTCACCGTCACCGCCGGCGGACGCCCCGGAGAGGTGCTCAACTTCTGCGCCAACAACTACCTGGGCCTGGCCGACCACCCGGCGGTCGTCGCGGCGGCCAAGGACGCGCTGGACCGCTGGGGCTACGGCATGGCTTCGGTGCGCTTCATCTGCGGCACCCAGGACGTCCACAAGCAGCTGGAGGACCGGCTCTCGGCCTTCCTCGGCCAGGAGGACACCATCCTGTACTCCTCCTGCTTCGACGCCAACGGCGGTGTCTTCGAGACCCTGCTCGACGAGCGCGACGCCGTCATCTCCGACGCGCTCAACCACGCGAGCATCATCGACGGCATCCGGCTGTCCAAGGCCCGCCGCCACCGCTACGCCAACCGCGACATGGCCGACCTGGAGGCGCAGCTCAAGGCCGCCCAGGACGCCCGCCGCCGCCTGATCGTCACCGACGGCGTGTTCTCGATGGACGGCTACATCGCCCCGCTGCGGGAGATCTGCGACCTCGCCGACCGCTACGACGCCATGGTCATGGTCGACGACTCGCACGCGGTCGGCTTCGTCGGCCCCGGCGGGCGCGGCACCCCCGAACTGCACGGCGTGATGGACCGGGTGGACATCATCACCGGCACCCTCGGCAAGGCCCTCGGCGGCGCCTCCGGCGGCTACGTCGCCGCGCGCCGGGAGATCGTCGCACTGCTGCGCCAGCGCTCGCGCCCGTACCTGTTCTCCAACTCGCTCGCCCCGGTGATCGCCGCCGCTTCGCTCACCGTGCTCGACCTGCTGGAGCAGTCCGGCGACCTGCGCGAGCGGCTGGCCGAGAACACCAAGCTGTTCCGGACGAAGATGACCGAGGCGGGCTTCGAGATCCTGCCCGGTGAGCACGCCATCGCGCCGGTGATGATCGGTGACGCCGCCAAGGCGGGCCGACTGGCCGAACTGCTGCTGGAGCGCGGCGTGTACGTGATCGGGTTCTCCTACCCGGTCGTCCCGCACGGCCAGGCCCGGATCCGGGTCCAGCTCTCGGCAGCCCACTCCACCGCGGACGTCGAGCGCGCCGTGGCGGCCTTCATCGACGCCCGCGCGGCGCTCGGCGAGTAGTACCGGCCGCTCCGTTCGACCTGCCCCGCCGGCGCCGCAACGCCGCCGGCGGGGCGGCCCGGAGACGCTGTCGGTGCGGCCGTACCGGGACAGGACGGCCGCACCGGCAGTGCGACGGCGCCGCGCGCTCCCCCCGGCCGGGTGTTGCAGCACCGCTCTCGCCGGAGCGGACTCACACCGCGCCCCGAGGCGAGGGCGGTTCAGCAGTCGAATGCCTGGTCGTAGCGGTGCAGGACGAGGCGGGCGACGGCCTCGTGCGGGCCCAGCGGCGCGGAGGTCAGGCAGCCGCCGGCCTGCGTGGCGCGCCGGGCGAAGAAGCCGGGGGCCGACAGGTAGCCGGCGACGGCCACTTGGCGGTGTCTCCGGGCACGGAGGGCTGCCACGGCCTCGGCCGGGGTGGGCACGGCGGCGCTCAGATGGGAGGCGGTCACCGGACGCCCAGCCGCTCCTGCAGCAGCCGCGCCATGCGCGCCGTGTCGGCGTTGGCCGCCCGGTCGCTGGAGCCGGCCCCCGCGAGGACGACCGCCCGGGGATCCCGGGGGCCGGGCCGCCCGGCTCCGGCCGGCCGGTCGCAGCCCCAACCCGTCTCGGCGAGGCGGTCGCGGAGCGGGATGAGGCAGCCGTACCGTTGTCGCAGAGCGGTTCGACACCGCGGTCAAGGCCGCCTGCCTCACCTTCCTGGGACCGCTGCTCGGCTCGCTCGCCCGTCCGGTCGGCGGGCTGCTGGCCGACCGCTGGGGCGGGGCCCGAGTGACCTTCTGGACCTTCGCCGCCATGGCAGCGGGCGCGGCGACCGTGCTCACCGCCTCCCGGCAGCACTCGCTGGTCCTGTTCCTGGCGGGCTTCGTCGCCCTCTTCGCGCTCAGCGGTGTCGGCAACGGTTCGACCTACAAGATGATCCCGGCGATCCACCGCGCCCGGGCCGACACGGCGATCCGCGCCGGCGCCGACCCCGTGGCGACCGAACGGGCCGCGCACCGGTCGATCTCCGCCCTGATCGGCCTCGCCGGAGCCGTCGGCGCCTTCGGCGGGGTCCTGGTCAACATCGCCTTCCGGCAGGCCTTCCTGACCGCGCACAACGGCGACGCCGCCTACCTGGTCTTCCTGAGCTACTACGCGCTGTGCCTGCTGCTGACCTGGTTCGCCTACCTGCGGCCCGCCGCGCCGCGACACTGAGCCCACCTACCGGAGAGGACGGGCGCGGCCGTACCCGCCCGGCCCCGCACCGGGCACCGGCAGTCCGCAGGGCACCGGCCGCGACCGCGCACCCGCTCCACACTGGCAGAATGTGTGAGTGATCGACGCAAGACGGCTGCGGACCCTGCGGGCCGTGGCTGACCACCGCACCGTGACGGCCGCCGCCGCCGCGCTCTACCTCACCCCGTCCGCCGTCTCCCAGCAGCTCGCCGCGCTGGAACAGGAGACCGGCCACGACCTGCTGGCCCGCGACGGCCGGGGCGTCCGCCTCACCGCCGCCGGGGAGATCCTGCTCGGCCACGCAGACGCGGTGCTCGCCCAGCTCGAACGGGCCGAGGCCGACCTCGCCGCGTACAGCGCGGGTGCGGCGGGCGAGGTCACGGTGGCGGCGTTCGCGACCGGGATCGCGCTGGTGCTCGCCCCGGCGATCACCGCCCTCGCGGGGGAGGCGCCCGGGGTGCGGATCAAGGTGTTGGACGCCGAAGGCGACGCCAGCCTGCCGATGCTGCTGGACGGGCTGGCGGACATCGCCGTCGCCGTCGAGTACCGGGGTGCGCCGCGCGCCGACGACCAGCGGCTCACCAGGGTCCCGCTCTACGCCGAGCCGTTCGAGGCGGTACTCCCGCTCGGCCACCCGCTCGCCTCCGCCGCGGGCCCGGTAGCCGTGTCCGAGCTCGCCGCCGAGCCGTGGATCGGCCCCTACCCCGGCAACCCCTGCCATGACGTGGTCCTGCTGGCCTGCGAGTACGCGGGTTTCCAGCCCCGGCTGGTGCACTCCTCCGACGACTTCCGTGCGGTGGTGGCCCTCGCCTCGGCGGGGGCGGGCGTGGCGCTGGTCCCGCGCTCGGCCCTGAGCGGGGTCGACCTCTCCCGGGTCGCGGTACGCCAGGTGGACAGCGCACTCGCCACCCGCAAGGTCTTCGCCGCCGTACGCAGCGGCGCCGAGCGGCATCCGCTGATCCGGCCGGTCCTGGACGCCCTGACGGCGGCGGCCCGGGGGCTCTCGGTCGACTGACGCCCCGCGAACGTCAACCGGCCCGGCCCGTCGGCGACTTCGCCGCCCCGACCCCGCAACCGGCCCTACTCGCCGGTGACTTCGACGCCACGCCAGAACGCCACGTGCCCGGCGATCCGCGCGGCGGCCGGGCTCGGGTCGGCGTAGTACCAGGCCGCGTCCGGGTTCTCCGCGCCCGCCACCCGCAGCGTGTAGTAGGAGGCGGTGCCCTTCCAGGGGCAGATGGAGGTGGTCGCAGAGGGGACCAGGAACTCAGTCCGGACCGAGTCGACGGGGAAGTAGTGGTTGCCCTCGACGACCGTGGTCCGTGAGCTCTCGGCGATGATCTCGCCGTTCCAACGCGCAATGGCCATGGCCGCATTCTGCACCGGTCCGACATGCCGCGCGCGCCCCGGGGGTCAGCCGGAGATGCTGGGGCTTCCGGTCATCCAGGTGGCCGCTGAAGCGCTGAGACCAACCGCCGTCCGAGTCAACGGTGATGGTGAAGTCGTACCAGCCGTTGCAGTAGGCCACCTGGTTGAACCAGTCGCTGACGGACGCGCCCGGCCGGACGGTGTAGGTCCACGGGCCGTCGAGGCGGTAGTGGTTCGTGGTGATGGTGAAGGTCACCGGCGAGCCGCTGTTGTTGGCCAGCGCGAACCACACCGCGAGCTTGCCGGTGTCCGGTGCGGGCGCGTAGGAGGCGGTGACGCCGACGTTGCCACCCGCCTTGGTGGTGTCGCCGATGAAGCGCCGCAGGAAGCGGTTCGGGCCGACCACGCTCAGGTCGTAGGCGCCGTTTCCGTAGAACCAGCCGCAGTTGAAGAAGTCGCTCACCGGGCTGCCGGGGTCGACGGTGTACTGCCACGGGCCGCCGTCACGGTGGGCGTTGGCGTAGGCGGCGAAGTGTGCGGCGCCGTGTCCGCCGTCGTTGGACATCTTCAGCCACACCTTCGTGGTGCTGGTGTTGTCGTACTCGATGCGGTCCAGGTTGGCGCCCGGCTGGTACGGCAGGGCGCGGGCCGGGCGGGTGCCGGGCTCCTGGGCGGGCCGGGAGTTGGTGCTCGGCGAGGGGTTGGGCAGCGGACCGCAGGTGGCCAGGCCGATCGTCTGCGAGGTGTCGGGCAGCGAGGGCATGCCGTACACCGGGTTGGCGAAGTCGAAGACGCCGGTGAGGTCGCCGCAGACCTTGCGGCGCCAGTCGCTGATGTTGACGCAGCCGGCGGGCTTGCCGAGGGCGGCCGTCCACACCTCGAGGAAGCGCAGCACCGAGGTGTGGTCGAAGACCTGGGAGTTGACCCAACCGCCGTGGCTCCAGGGCGAGATGGCTATCAGCGGGACGCGGAACCCGAGGCCGATGTTGGTGCCGTTGTAGAACTCACCCGGGGGGCCGGAGGGTGCGGCCGGGGGCGGGACGTGGTCGAAGAAGCCGTCGTTCTCGTCGTAGTTGAGCAGCAGGACGGTGGAGTTGAACACGCCCGGGTCCGCGTTCAGGGCGTCCATCACCATGTGCACGAAGTGCGCGCCGTCCTCGGGGGTGGCGTAGGGGTGTTCGGAGGACTGCTGGTCGGCCACGATCCAGGACACCTGCGGCAGGGTGCCGTTCAGCACGTCGTTCTTGATGGCCAGCGCGATGTCGTCCGGAGTACGGCCGGTGACGGCGGGCACGGAGGCCATGCCGCGGTCGTGCAGCGGGGTGCCGGGGGCGGCGTTCGCGAACTGGGTGAAGTAGGCCAGGGCGTTGTCGCCGAAGTTGTCGTTGGCGTTCTGGTAGACCTTCCAGCTCACGCCGGCGTTCTGCAGCGCCTCGGCGTAGGTCTGCCAGCGCAGTCCTGACTCCCACCTTGTCGTTCCACCGGCCGCGCAGCATCCTGGCGCAAAGAGAGAAAACGATCTAGACCTTTCGGACAACCTTCCCATGGTGTTCAGCCGACAGCCAAGGCGTGTCCTGACGGTGTACCCGACGTGAAAAGGCTCGGTGGCCCGGAGTCAGACGCACGGCTGCCGGTACGGATGCTGCCCGGCGTACGCCGTCCACTGCCTGTCGGCCGGGATGCCGACATCGGCGCAGATCACCTGGTACATGCGATCTGGATCCAGCTCCCAGAGGCGGACGCCGTCACCGTACAGAGGGTCGGGCACATCGGTGGCCACGGTGCGGCCGTCGGGAGTGAACTCCAGGTCGGTGCCGCTCAGGGTGAGGGTGGAGCCGATGGACACGCTCGTCGGATCGGCCGCGTTCCACAACAGCACGTCTGAGCCGGTGAGTCCGCCGGTGGCCAGGCCGACGGTACGGCCGTCCCCGCTCACCGCCAGGTCGCCTACGGAGCCGTAGTTGGCCAGCGGGATCTTCGAGATCCAGGCGTCCGGTTTGTCGAGGTCCCAGAAGCTGACGGCCCTTTCGCTGTCGGACGCGGCCACGACGTACCGACCGCCGCCGAAGAACCGGATGGCGTCCGCCGCCACCTGAAGCGATCCCTTCCGTACGGGGTTCCTGATCTCGGCCACGTCGACCAGCTGGACGTCACGGTCCTTCTCCATGACCAGCATCCGGTGCTGTGGACTGCTGGCCACACCCCAGGCGTCGTGGAACTCCAGGGGCAGTGGATGCGGACCGTCAGGGTGGCTCGGATCCGCGAGGCTCCACAGCTGCACGTCCTGATTGGCGTCGATCGCCACCAGGGCACGCCCCTGCTGGTGAAGTCCGAGCCCGGTCAGCGTGCCCGGTACCGTCACGGCGGCGCTCTCCCGCGGATGGCGGCGGTCGGCGATGTCCCAGAGGTGGACCACGCCCTCCGAGGAGTTGTTCAGCGCGAGGAGGCCGGACTCGGTACTCGCCGCCACCTCGAGATGTCCGTCCGCCGGTCCGGTCCGTTCGAAGGTGGACTCCAGGACGGGACGATGAGCGTCCGTGACCTCCCACAGGCCGACGGACGAGTCGTCGTCCGGTTCGGTGAGAAGGGTGTGGCCATCCGCCAGGAATGCGGCCTTCGCCCACGGGCGGGGGAGCGTGGCGCCCTGGACGGGGTGGCGCCGGTCGGCGATGTCCCAGAGCTTGACGCCGACGTCCCGGTCGCCGGTCACCAGGATGCGGCCGTCCCCGCCGAAGGCCGTCCCCGGAGCTCCCCCGGTCTGACCCACCATGTGCTGAGGGATCGACACCCCAGGGGTGGTCCACACCCGTACCCGGCCGTCGTCGCCTCCGGTCGCCATGGTGCCGTTCTGGGGGCTGAACGCCAGGGCGCGCAGCGGCCCCGAGCCGTGCAGGACGTTCCATCGGTTGAGGTCCACCGTTCCGGGGTCGGGCTTTCGGCCGAACTGGAACTGGTTCACGCTGCCGTCGCTGCTGGCGGCGGCGAACGCGTCACCGCCTCCGCTGAAGGCGACGGCCAGGAAGTCCCCCCGTGCGCTGAGGGGATCGGGAGTCATCTCCTTCGCCGCCGGTCGGCTCGGATCGGTGACGTCCCAGCAGTTGAGCTGCCCGTACGTGCCGCCGGCGACCAGCAGCCTGCCCGCCGGATGGAAGGCCAGGCTCCAGGCGCTCCCGACCGACATGGTGGCCAGGACGGTCGGCTCTTCGGATCCCACGTTCCACAGGCGGACGCTGCCGCCCGTGCTCGCGGTGGCCAGGATCCGACCGTCGGGGTGGAAGGCCACGCCGGTGATCTCCTTGGAGTCCGCGGAGAGCGTGCGGACGGGTACGGGACGAGCGGGGTCGGCGATGTTCCAGAGCTGGGCGGCTCCCTTGTCGCTGCCGGTCGCGAGGGTGTGCCCGTCCGGGCTGAAGGCCAGGGAGTACGCGGTGTCCGTCCCGTCGGGAGTGCCGCTGAGCAGCTTGGGGTGGTGCGGATCGGCCACGTCCCACAGCTGCAGGGACCTGCGGCCGTGCGTCGCGAGCACGCGCCCGTTCGGGGCGAAGGCCACCGCGGCGGTGCCCTCGGTGTTCACGGCTGCGCCGAAGGCGGGCCGGGCCGGGTCGGTCACCTCCCAGAGCTTGACCGTGTGGCTGTTGTCGCCGCTTGCAAGGACCTGCCCGTCGGCACTGAACGCGAGGCCGAGGACCTTTCCGGTGTGGTTCTTGTCCGAGGGGTCTTCGAGGGTGACGGGGTAGCGGGTCGTGTAGGAGGCGTACATCTGGTCCCGGGCTTCCGGGGTGGGCGACGTACGATAGGCGGCCAGGCTCAGTTCCAGCGCCGCGGCGGGATCGGTGGAACGGACGGCCGCCGCATTCGCGGCGAGCTGGCGGGAGGCGATCACCGCCTCGCGGCGTGCGGACTGCCGGTGCTGCTGGACGGCGATCACGCTGGCCACGACCGCGAGGACGAGTGTGAGCACCCCGCCGATGCGAGCCGACCGCCGGAACCGGGCAGCGCGGACGCTGGTGGCGAGGAACTCCCGCTGCAGCTCGGAGAGTTCCGCTCCGCGGTCGGGACCCTTCACCAACTCGCGTATCCGGGCCAGTTGCTGGCCCCGCAGCAGGTCGCCCCGGCTCCGGCCGGCCCGCAGCCAGGCCTCGGCGGCGTCGGCGAGCCGCTGGTGGAGCACCTTGCCCGAGCGGTCCTCACCGAGCCAGCCGTGGAGCCGCGGCCAGGCTCGCAGCAGCGCCTCGTGCGTGATCTCGACGGTGTCCTCCCGCTGGGAGAGCAGCCGGCCGCTGATCATGGCGTCCAGCACGGCCGAGGTACTCGTCGGATCCGGGCCCTCGCGCAGCAGGCTCTCCCGGGTCGCCCGTCGCCGGATGTCGTCCGTCCCGTCACCGAGTTCCACCAGCCGAAGCAGCAGCGAGCGCGCCAACCGCCGCCCGTCCTCGTCGAAGCCTGCGAACACCCGCTCGGCGGTGGACGCGACGGAGTGGAGGATGCCTCCGGTGTCCCGGTACGCCTGGACGGTCATGACGTGGCCGTCCCGGAGCTGCCAGGTCGCCTGCAGGGCGTGGGCGAGCAGCGGGAGCCGGCCGGCCTCGTACTCCCCACCGCCGGTCGCGCCGAGGTCGTGCAACAGCAACTCCACCAGACCCGGTTCCACGTCCAGGCCCGAGGAGCGCGCCGGGAAGAGGATCGCCTCGCGCAGGCCCTGTTCCGACAGCGGTCCGAGAATCACCGGCCGGTCCTCCAGCGCCGTCCGCAGGAGCGGGTAGCCGCTGGCCCGGCCGTGAAAGTCGGACCGCATCCCGTACACGACCAGGGCGGCGGGCCCGTCGCCCTGGTCCGGCCCCGACAACCGCGCCATCAACTCCAGAAAGGCGCGCCGTTCGTCTTCGTCGGGGGCGAGGGTGAAGAGCTCCTCCAGTTGGTCGACCACGACGACCAGCCGGTCCAGGGCGGCCCCGCGCAACCCCGCGCGCACGGCGGCGGCCAGCCGGGCGGGGTCGGCCGCGGTCGGCCCGACCGCCTCCCGATCGAGGTCCAACGCCTCGCCCAGGGCGCGGGCGGCCTCGGCCAAGGGCCGGGCGGTAGGAGTGAACACCAGCCGCGGCCATCGGGCGGCCGCTGCCGGGGGCAACGCACCGCCGGCCAGAGCGGGCAGCAGTCCGGCACGCAGCAGAGAGGACTTGCCTACTCCCGACGCGCCGAGCACGAATTGCGTACCGCCCGAACCAAGGCGCTCGGTCAGCCGCAGAACGAGAGTTGCGGTCGCCTGGTTCCGTCCGAAGAACCGTCGCGATTCGTCCGGGCTGAAGGCCGTCAGACCCGGGTAGGGGCACTCCGTCCCGGAACCGCCGGACAGTAGCTGCCGCACCCCGTGGGTGCCGTCCTCCAGGTGGATGTGCAGGTCCCGGCCGGCCATGTGGACGTCGGCATCCCCGGACGCGTGCGCCTCCAGATGGATCCGAGGCTCCTCCGGTCGGCCGCCGGAGTCAGGGTCGGTCATCGCTCGACGATGTGCTGGTCCCGCCCGGCCTGGTAGATCCGGCCGCGGTCGGAGGCCGTCGCGTGCATCCGGACGCCGCCGGACTCGGTGCGGTCGCCTCGGGAGGGCGCGGACTCAACTCATCGATCGCCCGCCGCAGTTCGTCCACCAGCTCAGGTCCACCAGCCTGGATCAGCCGGCCGAGACGTCGGCGCCACTCGCCGATCAGCTCCTGTTCGGCCTGTGCGTCACCATCCTGGAGCGCCGTGAGGAGTTCTGCCCGAGAATCGTCCAGGTCCGCCGTGACGGCCTCGGCCCGCTCGGGATGGACCCGATGCCAGAGCCGGGCGACCGCATCTCTGGCCTGCTCCCAGCTCTCGGTCGCGAGAAGCCGCACCAACGTGGTCGCAGCGCCCGTTGCCAGTGCTGCCAGTTCCGGCTCCATGGTCGGCCCCCTGCCGTAGGCACCTCGGTCGGCCCTTCAATGACAGACGAGGGCACTCTGACTGTCCATCAGTCAATCTAGCCGATGAGTGTTCATCGCCCAAGTCGCCCGTCAGTGTGACAGGTTGAGACAATCGGGGTGCGGTTGGACTCGCCGCGATCACCACCGCCCGCCTCTGCGGCCGGGACCGGATCATTGCCATCAAGGCCGCCGGAGCCACCCCTTGCCGGGCTTCGGTCACCCACTCGCCGGTCCCGGCGGAACCGGCTGGCCGGGTAGTTGGCGGGGATTGTGCCCTGAGTCGCCATGATGCCTGCATTGCTGCGCGTCAGGAGCCCGGGCTGACTCCTGGAACCCCACATGCCGGCCCGCCGCGTGCGACGGACCTGTTCCCCAGCCGAAAGGTTGGAGCGGATCTCCTGCTGTGTGAACATGTATGACGAGGCATCAACAAGTTTGATTGTGGCCCGATATAAGTATCGTGGCCACCCCGACACGATGGGGTTGATGAGGCAGTGGATCTGGGTCCGGATCTGGCGGCGCTGGCGTCGAGCGCCGCTGGCCAGCTGATGAACGTGATCGCCACCGACAGCTGGGCCGCGGTGAAATCCGTCGTGCTGGCGTTATGGCGGCGCTCGCATCCGGAACGAGCCGAGGAGGATCTCGCCCAGGCCCGTGCGGACCTGCTCGCCGCCCAGCAGGCCGGCAACGCTGAGCAGTTGCAGCAGGTGCTGGTGGCCGAGTGGCAGGCGCGGCTGTCCAGACTGCTGCTCGCCCAGCCGGATCTGGCCGACGAACTGCGCGCGCTGCTCGAGGGCGCGCTCGCCGAGCCCGACGCCGACGGACGGCGGCCCGGCGCCGGCTCGACGACGATCAACGCCCAGGTGACCGGCGGGGGAGACGCGTACGTGGCGGGACGGGACCTCACGGTCAACCGCGAAGCCCGGGCCCCACGGAGCGAGTCGGCGTGACCGGGCAGCCGGACGCCCAGGCCTCCGGGGGCGCCGAGCGTGAGCCGCCCGCGCGCCTGGATGTCCGCGTCACCGGCGGGGGCGACGCCTACGTCGCGGGCGGGGACATCAGCATCATCCAGGCCTTCGGGCGCACCCGTCCCCGCCGACCGGCCGGGCGCGGTGCCGACGACCGGTGCCCCTACCCCGGCCTCGAACCGTTCACCGCGCCGTACGCCGAGTGGTTCTACGGCCGCGAGCAGGCCGTCGCGCTGGTGCGCGGGCGGTTGGACGCGCGGCTTCGGGAGGGCGGCCCGCTCGTCGTGCTCGGTCCGTCCGGGGCGGGAAAGTCGTCGCTGCTCGCGGCCGGGGTCCTGCCCGACATCGCCGACGGGAGCCTTCCGGTGGAGGGTTCGGCGCACTGGCGGCAGGTGCTGCTGACCCCGACCGCCGCCCCGGCGGTGGCGCTGTCGACGGCGGTCGGCCACGATGGCGCGGCGCAGGACTGGCGGTCGGACGCCGAGCGGTGCGTAGACGAGATCCTCCACGGCGCCGGTGCGGCCGGACTCGTGCTGGTGGTCGACCAGTTCGAGGAGATCTTCACGCTGTGCACCGACGAGGCGGAGCGGCGCTGGTTCATCGAGGTGCTCGACCGCCTCGCCCGGCCGCCGGCCGGGAACGCGCTGGTCGTGCTGGGTCTGCGCGCCGACTTCTATGCGCAGTGCGCGGCGTACGAGCAGCTGCGGGCGGCGCTGCGGGCCGACCCGGTGCTGCTGGACCCGATGAGCGAGGCCGAGATCGAGCAGGCGATCCGCCACCCGGCGGAGGATGTCGGGCTGGAGATCCAGGACGGCCTGGTCGAGCTCCTGCTGGCCGATCTCGGCGCCGTCGGGGACCCGGCACCGGGTGACGGGACGGCCGGCTCGTGGGCCGGCGGGCTGCCGATGCTCGCGCACACGCTGCGGCTGACCTGGCAGGAGCGCCGGGACGGCACCCTGACCGTCGACGGCTACCGGCTCACCGGCGGGATCAGAGGTGCCATCGCGAGGACGGCGGAGGATCTCTTCACCGCCCTCACCCCCGAGGGTCGCGAGGTCGCGCGCACCCTGTTCCTCCGGCTGGTCGCCGTCGGCCGGGACGCCGACGACGCCCGCCGGCACGTCGCCCACCTGGACCTCGTTCGCGATCTGCCCGGAGGCGGGCTGACCGCGGCGGTGGTCGACGGCTTCATCCAGCACCGACTGCTGACCAAGGACCGGCTGACGGTGACCATCGCCCACGAGGCGTTGATCGACGCCTGGCCGCGGCTGAAGGGCTGGATCGAGCAGGACCGCGCCGGGAACCTGATCCGCCAGGAGATGGAGGAGGCGGCCGCCGCCTGGCGCCGCGCCGACCGTGACAGTGCCCTGCTCTACCGCGGCAACCTCCTGGAATCCGCGCTCAGTTGGGCCGCCGGTCACCCGGGCGACCTGAGTGCCACCGCCGTCGCCTTCCTGCGCGCCGCGAGCCGCCAGGAGCAGCGGGCGCGACGCCGGCGCCACCGGGGGATCGCCGCCGTCACGGCCCTGGCCCTGATCGCCTTCACCGCCGCAGTGCTCGCCCTCCGGCAGAGCGCCGCGGCTCGGTCCGCAGCCACCACGGCCATCAACAACCAGATCTCCGCCGAAACGCTGCAACTGGCCGGCACGGACCCGGCACTCGCCGCCCAACTCGCCCTGGTCGCCCACGACCGGGCCCCGAACCAGGACACCGCCTCCCGGCTGCTGAACCTGGAGAACACCTCGATCGCCACCGACCTGGCCGTGTCCCCGGGTGCTGTCGTCTGGTCGGTCGCCACCGGGCCGCACGGGCAGCTCCTCGCCACCGGCAGCGCGGACAACGGCGTACGGCTCTGGGACGTGAGCGACCCGCACCATGCCGTGCTGCTCGGCTACGCACAGCCGCCGACGGCCAGCCCGGTGGTCTCGGTGGCGTTCAGCCCCGACGGAAACCTCCTCGCCGCCGGAAACCTCGGCGCGTCCGGACACACCGGCGGGGTGGTGACCCTGTGGAACGTGACCGATCCGCGGCACCCGACCCGGCTCGGCCCACCGCTGACCGCGGCCGGAGACGTCACCGGCGTGGCGTTCAGTCCGGACGGGCACACCCTTGCCGAGGTGGGCAGCGCCGGCGGCGGGGGCTCGGGCATCGTGAACCTCTGGGACGTCACCGATCCCGCGCATCCGGCGCAGCCGAGCGGACCCGAGATCCGGCCGATCGGTGTCGTCTCCTCCCTGCTGTTCAGCCCGGACGGCAGGCTGCTGATCACCGACGACTCGGGCGGCGACGTCGAGCTGTGGGGCATGGGCGACACGTCGCACCCCGCACAGCACCTGTCGGAGTTCCACGCCGCGGGCACCCCGATGGCGGTCAGCCCGGACCGCGGCTTCCTGGTCGTCGGCGGGGAGCACGACACCCTGGAGATCTGGGACATCCAGAATCCGCGGCAGCCCGGCTCCAAGCTGCGCGGTCAGCCACTGGCCGGACTCACCAGCGACGTCCTCTCGGTGGCGTTCAGCCGCGACGGGAGGGTGCTCGCCGTGGCGAACGCCAACGGGATCATCAGCCTCTGGAACATGACGGACCCCTACTTCCCCAACACCCTCGGCCAGTTGCCGAGCGGATCGGAGCACGCCGCCGTGTCACTGGCGTTCAACCCGGACGGGCACACCCTGGCCGCGGCCGGCCGCGACGGTGCCGTCACCCTGTGGAGCCTGCCGCCGACCCTCCTCCCCGGCGGCGGCCCGGTGGCGTTCAGCCGGGACGGGCATCTGCTGGCGACCTCCAACGGCATCACGATGGCCCGCCTGTGGGAGGTGGCGGATCCGCACAGCCCCGTGCCCCTCGGCATGCCCGAGTCGGGCGCCTCGAGCCCGGTCGGCTCCCTGGCCTTCAGCCCGGACGGGCACACCCTGGCGCTCGGCACCGCAGGCGCGGGCGGCGGGACGGTCTGGCTGTCCGACATCACCGATCCGCGCAAGCCGGTGCCGCTGACGACGCTGATGGGCTTTGTCGGAGGGGTGAGTTCGGTGGCGTTCAGTCCGGACGGGCGGACGCTGGCAGCGGGTGGCAGCGACGGTACGGTCCGGCTGTGGAAGGTGACGGCCCCCAGGGCCGCGAGCCCGCTCGGCGAGCCGCTGCGGGGGTTCGCGGGTGGGGTGAGTTCGGTGGCGTTCAGTCCGGACGGGCGGACGCTGGCAGCGGGAGGTGGCGACGGCACGATCCGGCTGTGGAGCGTAGCGGACCCGCAGGCCGCGAGCCCGCTCGGCAGCCTGCCGACGGGGGCGTCGGGCGGGGTGGCTTCGGTGGTGTTCAGCCCGGACGGACGGACGCTGGCGGCCGGTGGTGGCGACGGTACGGTCCGGCTGTGGGACGCGACGGATCCCCGGGCTCCGAGCCCGCTCGGCGATCCGCTGAAGGGATCGTCGGGCGCGGTCGGCTCGGTGGCGTTCAGTCCGGACGGGCGGACGCTGGCGGCGGGTGGCAGCGACGGGACCGTCTGGCGGTGGACCGTCGGCGACGTCCGGGCTCCGGCCCGCTTAGGGCAGCCGCTGACCGGCCCGGTCGGCGCGGTGAACTCGGTGGCGTTCAGCTCGGACGGCCACACCCTCGCCATCGCCAGCACCGACGCCACCGTCCGCCTGCTGGACCTGAACGCGGCCGCGGCGATCCGGCGGCTCTGCGCCACCAGTGCGGGCGCCCTCACCCGCGACCGCTGGAGCCAGTACGTACCCCAACTCCCGTACTGGCAGCCCTGCGCGGCGTAGCCGACGCTCAGCCGTTCTGCACCACGCGCGGCCCGCTGGAGTCGAGCGTGAACTCCTCGGCGGGCGTGGGGGAGTCGGGCGCGTCCACGCGCATGGATCCGTAACTACCGCCGTTCAGGCCGCTGACGGTCACCGTGGCGGGGTACGGCAGGACGTTGCCGGTCGCGCAGTCCGGGACGCAGCTCTTGCGCCACACCTGCCCGGTCGCCGTGGCCGTCGACCCGCCCCAACCCGACCAGGTCATCCCCTCGAGACGCTCCCCGCCGTCACCGCAGAGCAGGATGAAGGAGTCGGGCCGAGCGGCCGGTTGCCCGTCGCACCCGTAGATCACAGCCGACGGTGTGGTCGGCGGCGGATCCGGCGCGGGCGTCGGCGTGGGAGGCGGTGTGGGCGTCGGCGTGTCCGGCAGCGTCGACTCGGGCACGGACGGCACCGACACCACTCGCTGCCCGGACGAGCCGCAGCCCGCCAACGTCACCACCGCGCACACCAGCACGCCTGCACGCCACCATCCACGAGCCCTGCGCGTCGTCCGCTGCGCCATCGTCCCCCCCTTTGCGTCCGTTGACCCGGCGGGCGTGAAGCCATCCGATGATAGTGGCAACTCGCCTGTTCCGTAAGCGAATACGCACCACGGTGGTCCGCCGCCGACGTCGATGGTGTGCCCGCCCGCACGGGTGGCCGGACGGTGCTCGAACACTGATCGGGGACCGCGACGACCGGGTCCGGCTGAGCGGGGCGGCCGAGTTGGTCGGCGCGGACCGGACAGGTACGTCGAGTGGCTGAACCCTGACCGGGGCCGCCCATCAGGGCTCGACCATGGGTGGCGACCGACGCATAGGGTGGGGCTGGCGATGATCGTCCATCTGACAGGAGACCCCGTGAGCCAGCCCGCTGCCGTTGACGCCCCGCTTCCTGTCGGTGTGATCGGCCTGGGGGATATCGCGCAGAAGGCGTACTTGCCGGTCCTCACCGCGCTGCCCGGCCTTGATCCGAGGTTGATGACCCGCGACCGGGCCAAGCTCGACCGTCTCGGTGACACCTATCGGGTCGGCCCCGAGCACCGCTTCACCGATCTGGGTGAGCTGATCGACAGCGGTCTGCGCGCCGCGTTCGTGCACGCCTCCACCGACCAGCACGTCCCGATCGTCGAGCAGCTGCTCAAGGCGGGCGTGGACGTGTACGTGGACAAGCCGCTCGACTACCACCTGGACGGCGCCCGGCACCTGGTCGACCTCGCCGAGCGGACCGGCCGCTCACTGATGGTCGGCTTCAACCGGCGCCACGCGCCGGGCTGCCTGCTGGCCAAGGAGCGGCCGCGCGACCTGATACTGCTGCAGAAGAACCGTGAGGGCCTGGCGGAGGCCGCCCGCACCCTGGTCTACGACGACTTCATCCACGTCGTGGACACGCTCCGCTTCCTGATCCCCGGTGAGATCGAGCACTTCGACGTCCGCTCACGGACCCGGAACGGACTGGTCGAGCACCTGGTACTGACGCTCTCGGGGGACGGTTTCACCGCGCTCGGCTTGATGAACCGGGCCAGCGGCTCCGCGGAGGAGGTCCTGGAGGTCTCGGGCGGTGACTCCAAGCGCGTGGTGCTCAACCTCGCCGAGGTGATCGACCACAGGGGCCAGCCGACGGTCCGCCGACGCGGTGACTGGGTCTCGGTGGCCCGCCAGCGCGGCATCGAGCAGGCGGTCCTGGCCTTCCTGGAGGCCGTCCGCGCCGGCCGCACCGTCTCCGCCCGTGACGCACTGCGCACCCACGAGCTGTGCGAGCGGATCGTACTGGCGATCGAGGCCCAGGCGCGCTGAGGTCCGGGCAGGTGATGCCCGGAGACGGCGGGCCCCGGCTCGCCGAGGCCCGGAAACGGATGACGGGGACCGATGCCGCCTGCTGGGGCGGCACCGGTCCCCGTCGTCGGGTTGGGAGTGGGGTGATCAACCGGCGTTGGAGCAGGTGTTGCCGGAGGCCGGGTTGAGCAGGCCGACCAGGTTGATGGTGTTCCCGCAGAGGTTGACCGGGATGTCGATCGGGATCTGGATGACGTTGCCGGAGAGCACACCCGGCGAGTCGGTGGCGGTGCCCGTGGCGGTGGCCGAGGCGGAGGCTACTCCAGCCGACCCGAGTACGAGCGCACCGGCTGCCCCGGCAAGCACGAGGGCCCTGCGGATGTCCTTCACGGTCTTCTCCAATTCCTGGGGGGATGGTGCCTGGTCATGCGGGAACCTCCGCTGCCGGACGGTTCCGGGGGCGGTCCCGCAGAAAAGTGTCGGCACCTCCCGCTCCGGAGAACCGTCAGCACACCCGCCATTCACCCAGCCGAGCGAGCCTACGCCCGCGTAATCGGCCATCGGCACCATCCGCGACCGGCTGCGCCCGGCCGCCGGTACCAGGTACGGAGCCCCCGCCCGGCAGCGTGGGGCACGCGGCCGGGCGGGGACGGCGGCTCAGCCGTCGATCCGGTGCTGGGTCCAGAAGGAGCTCAGGTCGGTGCTGGTGGCGGCCTGGGCGGCGGCCTTGAACTCGGCGGTGGTCGAGACGCCGTACCAGTGGGCCTGCGCGTAGTCGTGCAGCAGCTTGGTCATCGCGCCATCGCCGATCAGGTTGCGGAGGTCGTGCAGGGCGCACTTGCCGTAGCCGTAGACGACGGTCGAGTACCGTGAGGAGTTGGCGTCCCAGTAAGCCATCGAGTTGGTGATCTTCTCGTTCGGCGAGGCCCAGGAGACGCTGTTCCAGCAGCCGGAGCCGGTCTTGCCGAGGGCGAGGTCGGTGGCGTAGTCGGTGAACGCCTCGTCCAGCCAGGGGCTGTTGTACTCGTCGTCGCCCACGATGCCGTACCACCACTGGTGGCCGAGCTCATGGGTCAGGGCGGTGCTGTTGACCAGGTCGAGCACGAAGCCGGGGTACTCCATCCCGCCGAACCAGAAGTTGTTGTCCAGCACGGCGTCCACCTCGCCGTACGGGTAGGCACCGAAGCGCTGGGCGTGCGCGTCGATCGCCGACTCGGCGGTGCTCAGCATCGACTGGGCGTCCGACGAGCCGATGCCGCTCACCGAGTAGACGTTGACCTTCACCCCGCTGGGAGAGCTGCCGGAGATCTCCGTGAACGGCCCGGCCGCCCAGGCGAAGTCGCGGACCTTGCCCGCCGTCGCGGTGGTGACGGTACGTCCGGCGGATCCGGGGGTGTCCACCGAGGTGCCGGTGGCGGGCACCAGCAGGTTCGACGGGTGGTCGAGGGTGACCTTGAAGTCGGAGGCAAGCGAGTAGAAGGACTCACCGTTGTTGGTGTAGGGGTCGAGATGCCAGCCGGAGGCGTCCCGGATCGCCAGCACCGGCAGGGCGTTGCCGATGAAGCTGAACGCCCCGTCCCGGCCGAACCGGTCGGCACCGCTCGGCACGCTGATGCCGAGCGAGAAGCCGATCGAGCCGCTCTGCCCCTGGCCCAGCGGCGCGGGCAGCGTCACCTTGAGAGCGGTGCAGCCCACCGACAGCGCAGACGCGGTACCGCCGGTCAGACCGGTCACGGTTATCGGCGTGCTGGGGCAGCTGCCGTGGTAGTTGTCCCAGAGCCGTAGGTAGACCTCGCTGAGCGGGGTGGCCGAGGCGTTGGTGAAGCTCACGCTCTCGTGGCCGGTCCAGTTGGCGCCCGAGGCGTCGCTGCTCAGGTTGACGGTGTAGGCGGCCGAGGACGGCGTGCGGGTGGCGTCGGCCGGGGGCGGCGGAGGGGTGCCGCCGCCGGAGACGTCGAGGGCGACGTCGTCCAGGACGAAGCTGGTCTGCAGCCCGGAGTCCTCCACGCCGGTGAAGGAGAGGGCGACGCTCTGGCCCGCGAAGGCGGACACGTCGAAGGACTGTTGCACGTACCCGGACTTGGCGTCCAGGTTGGAGTACGTCGCGAGCGTGCTGGTGCCGAGTTCGACGGTGAGCTTGTCGTACGCGACCGAGGTGCTCGTCTCAGCGGTGTCGACGTGCAGCCAGAACGCCAGCCTGGCCGTGCTGCAGCCGGCCGGCAGGGTGAGGGTCTGGCTGAGGGTGTCGGTGTGGGAGGACCCGTACCCGTCGAGCCAGGCGAAGGAACTGCCGGAGTGGGCGTTCTGGCCCCCGCCGCTGGTGATCACTCCGTTCGACGCGGACCAGGGCGAACTCCCCGATTCGAAGCCGCCGTTGGCGACCACTTGGGTGGAAGTGCAGTCGGCGGCGCTCGCCACAGAGGGGGTGGCGAGAGTCGCCGTACCGGCCGCCAGCAGCAGGGCGGCCGCGGTGACGAAGGGCAGAAGAAACTTTCTTCTCATCCGAGCCTCTCAGGAGACAGCGCCTCTCGGCCCGGCGGGAAGCGTCAGGACCGGTCGGCGGATGAGCGGTTCCACGCCGTGCCTCGACACACCACCCGGGCGGCCGCAGAGGGGCGCTCCAACCCCTGAGGCCGAATGGAAAGCGTGGCAGCAAATCCGCTCGGCTGAAAGGCTCATGTCACTGATCGCGGGGCGAATCCTCTGCCAGTTCCGGTGGCCGAACGGGCCCCCACCCGCCGGGGCCGTCCTCCCGTGGTCAAGGAGAACGGGCACGGACTGATCGCCGTGACCTCAGCCGAGCACACCGACCGGGTCGAGCCCGGGCACCCGTCCGGGCTGCGGCTGAGCGACCTTGCCGACGCGGTGCTGGACAACGGCGCGCCGTACGGGGACGCGGTCCTGCCGATGGACGGCGGCGGCCGGGCCTGTGCGATCTCCTCGATCACGGCCACCCTGCCCGCGCAGCAGATGGTCGCCGAGGTGATCTCGCTGATCGAGGAGGCGGGCGGCACCCCGCCGGTCCATCTGTCCGCCGACATCCCCGGCGGTGACGAGCACAACCGGATGCCGGAGGCGCGGTACGCGGGCCGGATCCGGCGCACGGCATGAGAACCGGGCGTGTCGCCGGGGGTCCGATCGAGTCTCGGTGCGATAGGACTAGGCCGTGAACACGCCATTCGCGCCGGAGGACTTGGTCCTGGGCCTGGACGTCGGGGGCACCACCACTCGGGTGGTGGTCGCGGAGACGAGCGGCCGCGTCGTCGGTACGGCACGCGGTGGTGGCGGGAACCCGGTCTCGCACGGCGCGGCCGAGGCCGCGCGGAGCATCGCCGACGCCCTCGGCTCGGCACTGAGCGGAGTGGATCCAGCCCGGGTAGCCGCCGGAGTGCTAGGGCTGGCCGGCGGGCTGGTGACCGCGGGCGGGCTGGCGGAGGTCTGGTCCCGGGTCGGGCTGACGGTCGAACCGCGGCCGGCCAGCGACGTGGAGTTGGCGTTCGCGGCGGGGACCCGCCATCCTGCGGGCTCGGTCCTGATCAGCGGCACGGGCGCGGTCGCGGGGGAGTGCCGCGACTTCGCCCCGGTCCGGCTCGCGGACGGGCACGGCTGGCTGCTCGGCGACCGGGGCTCCGGCTACTGGCTGGGGCACTCAGCCGTCCGCTTGGCCCTCGGTCGGATCGACCGGCGGGAGGAGCTGACCGGCCTCCCGGGGGCGGTGGTCGAAGCCCTGCTGGGCGGCACGGAGGCAGCTGACCCCCGGTCGGCCCTGATCGGCGCGGTGCATGCGGAGCCACCCGTACGGCTGGCGCGCCTGGCGCCGCTGGTGCTGCGGGCCGCCGAGGCGGGCGAGCCGGCCGCACGGGGCCTGGTGAGCGAGGCGGCGGACCATCTGCTCGCGACGCTGGGCACCGTCCGCCCACCGGGCACGGACGGTCCGGTGGTGCTGGCGGGTGGGGTCATCTCGGTCGGCTCACCGCTGGCGGCCGTGGTCCGCGAGCGGATCGCGGAGCGATGGCCGGAAGCCGAGATCTCGCACGCGGGGAACGCGGCCGGCGCCGCCGCCTGGCTGGCGGCCCGTTCGCTCGGAGCGCCGGGCTTGGACCGGCTGCACCGGACGTTCGCCGGGGAGGTGGTCATGAGCCGGCCGGGCCCGGGAGCCTGACGCGCGCCTGGAGTGCCGGTTCCCTTGCACTGCGAGGAGTTGCCTGCGTCGGCGACGCGTGCTGCGGTCGGCGGGGCTACCTGTGAACGCCGGCCAGCGGTGGACCGCGGTCGAGCGCGATGCCGAGCCCGAGCCCGGCGACTTCCTGCAGGAGCTGTGTTATTGACTGCCGCCCAGCTCAGGTCGCCCGGCGCATCGATCGGTCCGTCCTCGCCCGGGTGTCCGGCCCCGCGGCGGTGCGGGGTCGGACCAGGTGCCCTGCGGGGCACGACCTGCCCGGGGGCGGTCACATGCTCGTCGGCACGCCCGCGTTGGCGAGGATCTCGTGTGCCGGCAGGGCGATGCTCTGGGCAGCGGTCAGACCGGAGGTCGCCAGATGTGCGTCCACGATCCGCAGTCCGACCGCGTACCCGGCGAAGTCCGGCATCCCCACGGGCTGTTGTCCCATGCGCTGCGCGGTGGCATCGCCCAGCACGTACGCGGTCAGGTTCTGCATCCCCACCACATCGATCCGGGCGGTGATCCTCTCGTACACACTGTCCAGTTCGGTCCCGGTCAGCGCCTTCGACCACGGGCCCATGGCCTGCTCGCCGGCCAGCTCCCGGACGAACGCCTCGGCCAGCCCCTCGGCGACGACCTGTTCGCCGACCGTGACGGTCATCGGGTTCCACGCCACGTTCGCGTAGCGCACGTTGTGGTGGAGCTCGTGTGCGGCGCCGTGGCCGATCAACTCCAGGCTCGTGCCGGTCGGCCACACCAGCAGGTAGATCGCCCCCGGGAACCCGCCCATGCCGAGATAGCCGGAACTTCGGACGGTGAGATGCTCGTCGTCGGGGTCGCCGAGCGCCACCACCACGTGCACGGTCTCGGCGTGCCTGACGCCGGGCACCGCACCGCTGATCCGTTCCCACGCGCCGGCGAGAGACTCCTCGATCCGGTTCCACACCCCCGCGTCCTGTAGCTGACGCAGGGCGGGTAGGTACCGCGCGTCCTCACGGTCGACCCGGAAGCCACTGCCCACCTGGTGCATCCGAACCAGGTCTATGCCACTTGCCGCGGACATCACGCTCTGGAGCGGGCTGAGCATTTCTCGCAGCGCGTCGGGCCGCTCCTCCACCGGCCGCTGGAGGAGGTCGAGCATCGCGGAAGCCGTGTCGTGAACAACAATCCTCATGGCTCGGACCGTAGGGCCTCCCGTTGCGTGAGGGTCAAGTCGCACTGAAGGGACGGCGATTGCTGGGTACGGTGATGGCTGCCGGCTTCTCGTTCCACGCTGCCGCTGGGTCCACGATGGCGAGCAGACCGCACCGGACCGCCAACGCCCGGCGTCGGCCTTCAGCCGGAGGATCGGTCGGCGGCCTCGCCCGGCTGAGCGGCGACCTCGTTCGTCGTGAACGAACTGCCGATGTTCGTCCACATGAACGCCTCTCGCCACCCCGAGCGGCCGGCAGCCCAGGCCGTGAGTGCGACGATCACTTTCTCCTGGGAGACGGTGATGGTCTGGTAGTGCTCCGCCGCGATCCCGTCGCGGAACTCGAGTTGGTAGGTGTTGTTCTCCCGGAGCCGTACTTGCATGTACCAGTCGCCCTCGGGCTCGTCCTCGCCGAGTCGTTCGACGACCACGTGGGAATCGCCGCGTCCCAGGTTTGCCACCAGCCGACTCAGGGCTGTCTGGCCGGGCTTCTCCACGGTGAGTCCGCGCTCGGTTCTCGCACACAGCATGGATGGATCATGGCGCAGAGGTACGACAGCGGGAACCGGCGGTCCCTGGACTGCCCCGAGGCGAAGAGAACGAGCGGGGAGCGATGGACCTCAAGGATTCGCGCGATGATGCAGCGCTGACCGAGCGGTCCGCCACCATGCCGCCACTCCGGCGGCGTCACGCCGCCACGCCGGCCCTGTGGCGATTGCGTGCGCCTCTGTTCGCGTTCGAGCTGGACGCGGAGTGGGGGCGACCTCTCAGTACTGGAGTCGTTGTTCCGGTCGGCAGCGTCGGCAGCGTCGGCAGCGTCGGCACCCGGCGAGCTCTACGGGTCTGGCGTTTGGTTAAGGGCGTCCCGTCGCGCTGTGCCTCGCTCCCACATGCTGCGCGCCACTGGTTCCAGCGCCCGGCCCTGGCTGGTCAGAATGTAGCGGACGCGCGGAGGCCAGCCCGGGGTGCGGTGACGCTCGATGACGCCCGCACTGGTCAACTGGGTCGGCCTGTCCGAGAGAGCGGGCAGGGCGGCGGACAGTTCGGAGTATGTGGTCTGACCGCGGCGTAGGAACTCGCGGACTACCAGCGGCGTCCACCGACCACCCAGCGCGGCGAGGGTGATGTCAACAGGGCACCGCGGTTCGTGGCCAGGCGGAACGAGGGCGCTGTCCGGGCAGTCCGCCAGCGGGCCGTCCTGATCACCCGTCGGTGCGTGTCCAACGGTTTGGTGCGTCACGAAAACCGTGAGCCGTCGGTCGGCCGATGGGCGGGGCGGATCAGTTGCGCGTGCCGGCCGGTGGGCCGACGACGGTGGTGAGCTGGAGTTTGGTCTCGTCCTCACTGCCCGGCGCGGCGGTCATGATGACAATCTTGAGCTCCGTGTCGCCGTCGGTCAGGACATCGCAGTCCACCGTGACCGGGCCCACCGACGGGTGATCGACCCTCTTGTGGACCTCGCGGTTCGCGGTCACCTCTCCCGTCGCCCACAGCTCGGCGAACCTCTCGTTGCCTGCGTTCAGGTCGCGGACCAGCGCGGCCAGGCGGCTGTCCCGGGGGAAGCGGCCGGTGGCGCGGCGCAGATCGGAGACGAGGGCGGCGTCGGCGGTGTCGGGGTCCGTCTCGGTGACCGGCCACAGCGCGAGGGGGGTGTGATCGACGTCCACCGGGAACCTGTCGCGGGCGAAGTTGCGCATCCGCGGCGGCGAGGCCAAGGGGTCTCCCAGCAGGGCGGCCCACCCGTGGTTCCACCACACCAGTTGCCAGTCCGCCGCGAACACGGCCACCGGTACGTCTCCGAGGCGGACGAGTACCCGTTGCATACCGGGCGGGAGATGGTCGCAGATCGTGCCGTCCGCCGGCGGCACGATCTGGGCCAGCCGGTAGAGGTGGTCCCGCTCGGCGGTGGACAGTTGGAGAGCGCGCGCCAGGGACGCCACCACCGACGCCGAGGGTGTCGTGGCCCGCCCCTGCTCCAGGCGCACGACGTAGTCGACCGACACTCCGGCCAGGTCGGCCAGTTCCTCGCGCCGCAGCCCGACAGCCCGTCGCTTGCGGACGACCGGCAGCCCAGCGGCTGACGGGGGCAGCCGGTTCCGCCACGTGCGGATCATCGCGCCCAGTCCAGCTCCGGGGGGTGTCGTCGTCATGCTCTCCATCCTCCCGCGTCCCCGATCACATGCGGGGGCGCGAGGGTGGTACTGGTCTTCCCACCGTCGAAGCGTCCCTGGTCCGGCTCCCTCGTCAAGGCAACTATCGAAGGCATGACGATCACTTTCATCACCGGAGCCAACAAGGGCATCGGCCGCGAGACCGCCCGCCGCCTCATCGCGTGCGGTCACACCGTTCTCCTGGGAGCCCGCGACCGTGAGCGGGGCGAGGAGGCAGCCGCCGCGCTGGGCGCACGCTTCGTCCCTGTCGACGTGACCGACGACGCGTCCGCGGCCGCCGCCGCCGCGGACGTCGCCGAGCACGAGGGCAGGATCGATGTCCTGATCAACAACGCGGGGGTCCAGGGTCCCTTCGGTGATCCCGGCGACCTCACCGCCGCCGACGCCCGCGCCGTCCTCGACGTCAACGTCATCGGCGTGGTCCGCACCACCACCGCGTTCCTGCCGCTGCTGCGCCGTTCGGACGACCCCGTGATCATCAACGTCAGCAGCGGCATGGGCTCCCTCGCCTTCACCCACGACCCCGGCCGGTCCGAGTCGCACGTCGTCGTGCCGCTGTACGCCTCCTCGAAGGCGGCGCTGACGATGTTGACCACGCAGTACGCCAAAGGGCTCAAGGGCATTCGCGTCAACGCCGCCGACCCCGGCTACACCGCGACCGACATAAACGGTCACAGCGGCTCCCAGACCGTCACCGAGGGCACGGACGCGATCGTCGCCCTCGCCACCGAGGGGCCCGGTGCCGGCACCGGACGCTTCATCGACCGCCATGGCGAGATCGCCTGGTCCTGAGACCGGCGGTGCCGGGTCACCGGCCCTGAAGAACAGAACGGGCAGAACATCGAGACCGGTCCCGGACAGGAGAACCGCTGCCGCTACTGGCGTCGGCGGAACCTCCGGCCGAGGTGATCAGGACGTACGAGCCGGGGCCCGGCACGTCGAGACGGTAGCCGCCGTCGGGCCCGGTGACCGCGCGGTCCAGACGGCGTTCCACATCTCCGCCGCCTTCTTGGTGGTCGCCGCCCTCGTCGCCGCGTTTGTACTCAAGCAGAAGGGCTGGGAGAGCGTCGCCGAGGCAGATGCCGCCGTCGGGATGGCGGAAGGATGACGATGCTGCGGCAGCTCGGGTTCCTGACCGGAACTACTGCGCGACGCACTGGACTTGCGAGTGAGCACGGAGACCACCCGCGCCACCCACCTCCTGCGCGCCCTGCTCGTCCTGACGAATCTTGAAGCAATGCCGACAAGTTGGTCGAGGTGGTCGATTGTCAAGCATCCAACGGCGTGTCGGGGTGGTGGGACTGGAGAACGGAACGGGACCTCCGGCAG